>CBINBY010000090.1:0-18768 GCA_966248995.1 uncultured Burkholderiales bacterium
GCCGCGCCACGATGCCGAAGCGGTCGCGCAGCGGGTTGGTCAGCATGCCGGCGCGCGTGGTGGCGCCCACCAGCGTGAAGGGCTGCAGGTCCAGCTTGATCGAGCGGGCGGCCGGGCCCTCGCCGATCATGATGTCGATCTGGTAGTCCTCCAGCGCGGGGTAGAGGATCTCCTCGACGACCGGGCTCAGCCGGTGGATCTCGTCGATGAAGAGCACGTCGTTGCGCTCGAGGTTGGTGAGGATGGCCGCCAGGTCCTTGGGCTTTTCCAGCACGGGCCCCGAGGTCTGCCGCAGGTTCACGCCCAGCTCGTTGGCAATGATGTGCGACAGCGTGGTCTTGCCTAGCCCCGGCGGGCCGAAAAGCAGTACGTGATCCATGGCCTCGCCGCGCATCTTTGCCGCGCCGATGAAGATCTCCAGCTGCTCGCGCGCCTTGGCCTGACCGACGTATTCACCCAGCCCCTTGGGCCGCAGCGCCCGCTCGATCGCCTCCTCGTTGGGCGACGCGCTGACCGCGCTCACCATGCGGCGCGAGGCGGGAAACTCGTCGGTCTGTATGGTCATCCGATGATTATCGGGGCCGGGTGCTGCGGCACAATCCCAGGCCATGTGCGCCACGCCGTGTGCGCCGTCTTGTCGGGCGACTTGGCCCGCGCTGCTGACCAAGGCTCCAGATGACTGCTCTTTCCCGCCTGCTCGCTGCCCTCGCTGCCGCCTGTTCCTTCGCCGTGCATGCCCACTCGTTCAAGATCGGCGAAATCACTATCGATCATCCCTATGCCCGCGCCACCGCCCCGGGGCAGCCCTCAGGCGGAGCCTTTCTCCGCCTCGACAACCGGGGTCCCGCCGATCGCCTCTTGGCCGTGCAGTCCGATGTGGCCAGCAGCACCGAACTGCACGAGATGAAGATGGAAGGCGATGTCATGCGCATGCGCCAGGTGGGGGCGATCGACGTGCCGCGCAATCAGTCTGTCGCTCTGCAGCCCGGCGGCCTGCACATCATGCTCATGGGCCTGAAAGCTCCGTTGAAAGAGGGTGAAAGGTTCCCTCTGACGCTGAGGTTCCAGAACGCCGGAGAAGTGAAGGTCGAAGTCCACGTGGAAGCGGTCAAGCCTGCTGAGCCCATGCGGCACGACATGAAGCACTGAAGAATGCGTCAGCGCGCGAGCGACTTCAGCGCCAGCTTGATCCCGTCGCTCACGCCCACGTCCGGTGGCAGGCCCTTCATCGCTGCGGCGGCCTCCCGGTCGCTGTAACCCAGCGCCAGCAGGGCTTGCAGGATGTCGCCCTGTGCCTCCGAGGTGGACGGCACCGGAACCGCGATGGCGTCGCCCAGTTTGCCCTTGAGCTCCAGTAGCAGCCGCTCGGCGGTTTTCTTGCCGATGCCGGGCACCTTCACCAGCCGGCCGCTTTCCTGAAGGCTCACCGCCTGCGTCAGCTCGCTGACGCTCAGGCCTGACAGGATTGCCAGCGCCGTGCGCGGCCCCACGCCGGAAATCTTCACCAGCTGGCGGAAGGCTGCGCGCTCCTCATGGGTAAGGAAGCCGTAGAGCACCTGCGCGTCCTCGCGTACCACGAAGTGCGTGAGCAGCGTGACGCGCTCGCCCAAGCCCGGCAGGTTGTAGAAGCTGCTCATGGGCACGTCGACTTCGTAGCCGACGCCATTCACGTCGATGAGCAGCTGAGGAGGGGATTTTTCGGCGAGGGTACCAGTGAGTCGGCCTAGCATGGGGCGGGATTATCGGCGGGGGCAGGTGATGTTCCGCCTCAATCTTGCAATGCATGAATCGAACCCGCATTGCAATTCAGGTGCGCGCCCGCTGGTCGATCCCGGCGGCGGCCCCACCACATCAGCCGATGGCACTAACGCCTGAACAACCCTAACCTCTGCGCTTCCAGCGCGGCTTCGGCGCGCGAGCTCACGTTCAGCTTCCTGTAGATCTGCTTCACGTAGTCCGCAATGGTGTGGCGCGACAGGTTCAGCTGGACGCCGATCTCCGGCAGCGTGAAGCCCTTGGCCACGCGCAGCAGCACCTCGTTCTCGCGCTCGGTCAGTTGCACGTGCGGCAGATGCAGGCTTTGCTGTGGCCGTGCCTGCGAGGCGAAGTACGAGATCACCCGACGCGCGATGGACGGCGACAGCGGCGGCTCGCCTTGGCTCATGCGCTTGAGCTGCTCGGCGATCGCCTCACGGGCCTGCTCCTTGAGCAGGTAGCCGAAGGCGCCGGCCTGCAGGGCGGGGAAGAGGTGATCGTCGTCGTCGTGGATGGTCACGACCACCGATTGCGCCTCGGGCTGCTGTTCGCGCAGCGCGGCAACCACATCGACTCCCGAGCCGTCGGGCAGGCCCAGGTCGATGAGTGCCAGGTCGAACTTGACCGCGGTGATCAGCTCGCGTGCATCGTGCACCCGGGCTGCCTCCGAAATCAACGAGTTGGGGAAGACCTGCAGCACCAGTTGCTTCATCCAAGCACGGATCTCGGGCAAGTCTTCGAGCAGCAAGATGTTGTTCATCGGCGCCTCCGTCCAGGCAGTGATCGAAATGCTTGGGGCTCGCCACATGCTAGCAGCGGCCAAAGCCGTGCGCCGGATGGGTCAAAGAGGCAGCGTGAGCCTTATCACGGTACCGTAGCCGGGGCCCGACTCCACCAGGCACTGTCCATGCAGTTGCTTGGCGCGATGTTTCATGCTCGACATCCCGTGACCGCGGTCGAGCTTGCCGTCCAGCTCCATCGGGATGCCCTTGCCGTTGTCCTGCACGAGCAGCCCGAAGTCGCGTTCGCCCACGCTGGATCGCACCTTGCAGTGCGAAGCGCCGCTGTGCTTGATGATGTTGCTCACAGCCTCGCGCAGGATGCGCGTGGTCTGCACGTAGGCCCGCGCGGGCAGCAGATGCTCGATTTCCTCGGCCGGGCCTTTCCAGTCGCACTCGATGTTGGCCTGCCCCAGGCGCTGCACGGATTCCGCCCGCCAGTCGGCCAGCGCATCCACCAACCTCACCGGCTTGCCGGTCAGGCCCCGCACCGACAGCCGCATCTCCTCCAGGGCCTCACGCGCCAGCGTGGAGATGCGCTCGCTCTCGCTGGTGTGCACGATGGTGAGCAGCTTGGCGCCCAGGTCGTCGTGGAGATCGGCGGCGATGCGCTTGCGCTCCTTTTCAGTGACCTGTTCCACGCGCAGCTCGGCAAGCTGCGCAAAATTGCGCTCGATCTCGGCCGTGATCTCCTTCACCCGCTCCTCCAGCGTGGAACGGTTGGCCTCGGCCGCCGAGAGGGCGCGGCCGAAGACCTGCAGCAGCCGCAAGCCCACGCCGAGGAAGAGCACCGGCACCGCGAAATGCATGATCTGCACTGCCGGCGGCCGCACCGCCTGCATCTGCTCGGCCATGGCATACAGCAGCAATCCGCTGGTGCCGCCAAGGATCATGAGCATGGGCACGAAGTCCTCCCGCCGGTGCTCCCATACCACCGTGAGATACAGCCCGATGGCTCCCAGCACCTCCAGGGCCATCAGCGCATGCCAGGCCGTCGCTGCCGTGTACATCTGCGTCGGGCCGGCCAAGGCGAGCGTGAGGGGCAGAACGAGGCACTGCGCGAGCAGCGTCGCCTCGATGAGCCGCGAGCGCAGGGCGGCGTAGCTGAGCAGGAACTGCACGAGGCAGCCGACGAGCGGAGCCATGGCCGACGTGGTCACGAACTCCAGCGACGAGGTGGCCAGCGGCGGGTCGTTCCACCAGACCCGGGCCGACAGCAGGGCCCAGCCCACCAGCAGCGCCCCGAAGTACAGCAGAGGCACTTCGCGCCGGTTCATGGCATACAAGCCCAGCATGAGAGCGCCGACCACGGCCAGCACCACGCTGGTCATCTGCACGACCCTGACGCTCCAGAAGGTGCGCCACCCATGCTCCTGCGCGAGTGTCCCGTACTGGCCCACCACCAGCGTTGACAGCCCGCCGGCGCGCTGACGGCCGGCCACGCGCTGCTGCGCCGATCCCACAACGTGCACATCGAGCACGTTGCCGTGTCCCTTGAGCAGCGAGGCGGGCAGGGTCATCAACTGCGGTTCGTAGCAGCGGCGGGTGACCGGCTCGGTCATGCGGCTGCCGCTGGAGATGCGGTGGCCGTTGAGGAACACCTCCGCCGTGCTGCACACCCGCTCGATGTACAGCCCGAGGAGTTCGTCCGGCCCCGTCCCTTCGGGCAGCTCGAAGCTTGCCCTATACCAAACGCTGCCGTCATGGCGCGGCCGCGTGCGCGACCAGTCGTCAGGCAGTGTCACGGTTTGCGTGACCGCCGTTTCCGGAAAGCGGTCGCCATCGACATTCGCCGAACGCGCCTCGGTGATGACGAGCGGCGCGGCTTGCGCCGTCGCGCAGCCGGCGACAAGTGCGAAGGCCAGGGCCAGCAGGTTCCAGTACAGGCGCAGCGACATGGCGGGCGATTTTGCAGGATGGCCTCGCGGCTCGGCGCGAGGCGGCATCCGGTTTGCCGGCCGGACTGCACGCCAGCGGCGACAATGCGAGCCCTCGCCGACACAGTCTGCCCGTGATCCTTCGCCACGCCTTCATCCCGCTCGACAATGACCGCCTTGCGCACCTGTGCGGCAGCATGGACGAGCACCTGCGCAACATCGAGGCGGCGCTCGAAGTCAGCATCACACGGCGCAACGAGTCTTTCCGCATCGAGGGCCCCAAGGCGCAGGCCGAGCGTGCGGTGGCGCTGCTGCAGTCCATGTACGACCGCGCACGCCGGCCGATCCCTGCCGAGACCTTCCAGCTGGCGCTGGCCGAGGCGGCGGGCGCAGGTTCGCGTCGGCGCAGCGTTCGTGCGGTGGCCGAGGCCCCGCCTCCGGACGAGGCGGACGAGATCGTCCTGCACACCCGGCGCGCTGGCGTATCGGGCCGCACGCCCAACCAGCACGACTATCTGCGCAACATCCTCGGGCACGACATCACCTTCGGCATCGGCCCGGCCGGCACGGGCAAGACCTACCTGGCCGTGGCCTGCGCGGTGGATGCGCTGGAGCGCAGCTCGGTGCAACGCATCATCCTCACACGCCCGGCCGTTGAGGCGGGCGAGCGGCTGGGCTTCCTGCCGGGCGATCTCGCCCAGAAGGTCGACCCCTACCTGAGGCCGCTGTACGACGCCTTGTATGACCTCATGGGTTTCGACAAGGTCTCCAAGGCCTTCGAGAAGGGCAGCATCGAAGTGGCACCGCTGGCCTTCATGCGTGGGCGCACGCTGAACCATGCTTTCGTCATCCTCGACGAGGCGCAGAACACCACGCCTGAACAGATGAAGATGTTTCTCACGCGCATCGGCTTCGGCAGCAAGTGCGTCGTCACCGGCGACGTCAGCCAGGTCGACCTGCCCCGCGGCACCGAAAGCGGCCTCATCGACGCCGAGCGCGTGCTGCGTCGCGTACGGGGTATCGCCACCACGCGGTTCACGTCGGCCGATGTGGTGCGCCATCCGCTGGTCGCGCGCATCGTCGAGGCGTACGACGCCGCACGCACCCCGGACGCAAGCTGACGCCTCCATGGCCACTCGTCCGCCGCTTTCCTTGTCGCTGCAGTTTGCCGACCCCAGCCATCGTGAGGAACTGCCGCGTCATCGCGTCACGCGATGGATCCGCGCCGCGCTGGAGCGTCCAGGTGAAATCACCGTGCGCATCGTCGGCGAGGAAGAGGGCCGGCGACTCAACCGCGAATACCGCGGCAAGGATTACCCCACCAACGTCCTCACCTTCGACTATGTCCGCGAGCCGGTGGTGTCGGCCGACCTCGTGCTTTGCGCGCCGGTCGTGGCCGCCGAGGCGCGCGACCAGAAGCTCCCGCTGCAGGCGCATTACGCGCACCTGCTCGTGCATGGCGCCCTGCATGCGCAGGGCTACGACCACGAGGCCGACGCGCAGGCCGAGGTCATGGAGGCGCGCGAAACGGAAATTGTCACCGCGCTGGGCTTCGCCGATCCTTACCGGCGCCGCTGATATACCGGGGCCGCCAACGCCGGTGGCATGGATACCGACGGGGTCGAACCCGGCAGTCGCACTTTGCGGACCGCGAGCATCGTCGGTGACGCGGTGCAGATTCAGCCGCGCACCAGCCGTGCCGCATCCAGCGCGAAGTAGCTCAATATGCCGTCAGCGCCGGCGCGCTTGAAGGCCAGCAGGCTCTCCATCATCACGGCATCGTGGTCGAGCCATCCGTTCGCCGCGGCCGCCTTGACCATGGCGTACTCGCCGCTCACCTGGTACGCGAAGGTGGGCATGCGGAACTCGTCCTTCACGCGTCGCACGATGTCGAGGTACGGCATGCCGGGCTTGATCATGACCATGTCAGCACCCTCGGCAATATCGAGAGCCACCTCGCGCAGCGCCTCGTCGCCATTGGCTGGGTCCATCTGGTAGACCTTCTTGTCACTCTTGCCCAGGTTTCCGGCGGAGCCCACCGCGTCGCGGAAGGGGCCGTAGAAGGCACTCGCGTACTTGGCGCTGTAGGCCATGATGCGGGTATGGACGTGCCCTCGCTCCTCTAGTGCGCGGCGTATGGCGCCGATGCGGCCGTCCATCATGTCGCTCGGTGCAACGATGTCCACACCGGCGTCCGCGTGCATGAGCGCCTGCCGGCACAGCACCTGCACCGTCTCGTCGTTGACGATGTAGCCGCTGGCATCGATCAGGCCGTCCTGCCCGTGGCTGGTGTAGGGGTCGAGTGCCACGTCGGTCATCAGGCCGAGTTCGGGGAAGCGCTGCTTCAGCTCGCGCGCCACGGTCGGCACCAGACCATCCGGATTGAGCGCTTCGCGGCCGTCCTCCGTCTTGAGCGAGGCATCAATTACCGGGAAGAGCGCCATGACGGGCACGCCCAGCGAAAGACATTCCTCGGCCAAGGGAAACAGGCGGTCCAGACTGCGGCGCTGCACGCCCGGCATGGAAGACACATCCTGCGCCTGGCCTCGGCCCGTGAGCACGAAGACCGGAAGGATCAGATCGCTCGAGTGCAAGCGATGCTCTCGCACGAGGGCGCGCGTGAACTCGTCACGCCGAAGCCGGCGCGGCCGGCTTGCTGGAAAAGGGGGAAGTGGTGACACGACGAGTTTTGAAGATCGCACAACCGTGCCGTAGTGCCTCATCCGCGGGGGCACCTAGCGTATTTACCGTACCCCGCGCATATCGGAGGCGCCGCCTATCTGCTAAAGTAGACCGCGAATGATAGCCGCGAGGCCGTCATTCCCTGCTTTTCCTCCCTGAGCAGGTGCCTTATCGTGATGACAGCGTTAAGGCTTTTCAGCCCTGGCCTGACGGTCGGGGCTTTTTTCTTGTGGCTGCGCTTTGCGCCATGAGGCACATGGCAGCCGCGGCGGCCTGACTCTTCGCTGCGGTGCAGCATAGCGCTGCCCTCAGCGCGTTGCACGGGCTGGTTGTGTCGAAATGCACCCTCGAACCACTGTCCAAGACCAGCGCGCGAGCCATGGGCCTATGTCGTGATTCGTGATCTTCCGTCGGTCACGTTCACATGAATCGGAGCAGCGAGGTGCAGGTACAAGCTGTGAGTCGCCGAAATGAGGCGGGACTGCGAGCATCGAGATAATCGCTCGATGCTCTGGATCAAAGCCTTCCATATCGTGTTTGTGGCGAGCTGGTTCGCCGGTCTCTTCTACCTCCCCCGCCTGTTCGTGAACTTGGCCGCCGTGCCGGCCGACAGCCATGCCGAGCGCGAGCGCCTGCTGATGATGGCACGCCGCCTTTATCGCTTCGCCAGCATGCTCATGGTGCCCGCCGTCGGTCTCGGGTTGTGGCTATGGCTTGGCTACTTTCGGGGGGCTGGCGGCTGGCTGCACGCCAAGCTCCTCCTGGTGGTGGTGGCCCTTGGGTATCACCACGCCTGCCGCTCGCTCCTGCGCAAGTTCGAGCAGTTCGCCAACCGGCGCAGTGAGCGCTGGTTCCGCGTCTTCAACGAGATGTCGGTGCTCCTCTTCGCCGCCATCGTCGTGCTGGTCGTCGTCAAGCCGTTCTGACCGGCCGGTCCCTGCATGGCGCGGTATCGAAGCTCCGCCGCACTGCTGGCTGCGGCCTACGCGGCACTGATCGTCTACGCCAGCCTGTATCCGTTCAGCGGTTGGCGCTGGCCGGGCCTGCCGATCTGGGCTTTTCTCATGCGGCCCTGGTGGCGTTGGTGGACGATATTCGATGTGGTCGCCAACCTAATGGGTTACCTGCCTCTGGGAGCGCTGGTCTTCGGTGCTGTGGTGCGGTCAGGTCGCGGCTCCGGCCTCGCCATGGCGGCTTCAGTGGCCAGCGGGCTGGCGCTGTCGTTCATCCTCGAGACACTGCAGAACTTTCTCCCGGCACGCGTGCCCAGCAATGTGGACCTCGGCCTGAATTTGGGTGGCGCGGCTTTGGGTGGGCTGCTTGCGCTCGGCGTCCATGTGCTGGGGGCGCTCGACCGTTGGCAGACGGTTCGCGACCGCTGGTTCATCGGTCGTAGCGCCGGTGGGCTCGTCTTGCTGGTCCTGTGGCCGCTGGGTTTGCTGTTCCCGGGACCGGTGCCTTTCGGTAGCGGCGCCGTGTGGCCCCGGTTGCGCGACACGCTCGCCGAGTGGCTGGAAGACAGCGTGCTGGCGCGCTGGGTCGAACCATGGATGGAGGCTGGTGACTCATCGATCCCGATGTCCGGCGGTGCCGAGTTCATGGCGATCGCGCTGGGCTTGCTCGGGCCCTGCCTGGTGGCTTTCAGCATCTCCTGGCCAGGTTGGCGCCGCGTCGTCCTTGCCCTGGGTGCGGTGTTCACCGGTTTGCTCGCCACCACACTGTCCACGGCGCTGAACTTCGGGCCAGAGCATGCGCTGGCCTGGCGGACTGCGCCCGTCGATGCCGCATTGACTGCGGGTCTGGTGATTGCCGCGGCCTTGTCCTGGGTGCCTCGGCGCGCGGCTGCGGGGTTGGGTCTCATGGCGCTGGCCGCCTTGGTGGCCGTGCTCGCGCAGTCGCCAGCGGACGCGTACTTCACCCAGAGTTTGCAGAGCTGGGAGCAGGGCCGCTTCATTCGCTTCCACGGAGCTGCGCAATGGGTGGGTTGGCTGTGGCCCTACGCAGCCATGGGCTATCTGCTCGGCCGCGTCGCGGCCCGGGATCCGGAAGGGACTGCCGACGGTCTCTAGAATCGAGGAATGAGCAGCTACTACCAGCGGCACATCTTCTTCTGCCTGAACCAGCGCGAGAACGGCGAGGACTGCTGTGCCAATCACAACGCGCAGGCCGGCTTCGAGCACTGCAAGAAGCGGGTCAAGGCGGAAAGCCTGGCCGGGCCCGGTGGGGTCCGCGTCAACAAGGCCGGCTGCCTCGATCGCTGCGCCGGCGGGCCGGTGGCAGTGGTGTACCCGGAGGCTGTCTGGTACACCTACGTGGACCTCGACGACATCGACGAGATCGTCGATACCCATCTCAAGAAGGGCGATGTCGTCGAGCGGCTGCTCCTGCCCTCGAACGTCGGCCGCTGAACCCTGCACCACTCGCCGATGAACTCACAGACCGTTCGCCGGATAGTGGCCGGCCCGGCCGGCGCCATAGAGTGTGCCCTCGATGCGCCGCCTGGCGCGCCGTGGGGTGTGGCAGTCATCTGCCATCCGCACCCGGTGCATGGCGGCACCATGGACAACAAGGTCGTGCAGACTCTGGCCCGAGCCTTCCTGCAACTGGGATGGCGCACAGTGCGCTTCAACTTCCGAGGGGCAGGCGCTTCCGAAGGTCATTGGGACGAGGGTCGCGGTGAGATAGAGGACGCTTTGGCTGTCATTGCTTCAGAGCGGGAACCTGGGCAGCCGTTGATACTTGCGGGCTTCTCGTTCGGGGCTTTCGTCGCAGCCACGGCTGCTTCCCGGTTGCCCGAGCATGAGCGCCCCTTGCGCATGGTGCTCGTCGGGCCCTCCACACAGAAGCAGCAGGTGCCCGTAGTGCCGGCGGATACCGTGGTCATCCACGGGGAGGCCGATGAGGTCGTTCCGCTTTCAGCGACCTTCGACTGGGCGCGCCCCCAGACGCTGCCGGTGATCGTGCTGCCCGGTGTCGGACACTTCTTCCATGGGCAGCTTGCGCTGCTCAAGAGCCTCGTCGTGCAGCAACTGTGCAGCCCGACAACCTGAAACCCCGCTGCGGAGCTGCGCGATGTGGCGTCCGCTGTCGTTGCCATTTCACAATCCGATGAAACGATTTCTCGCCCTGTTCGCTTCAATGGCCATTGCCGGCGCGGCGCTTGCTCAGGCCCCCCTGCCCCCCGAAGTGGCGGCCAAGAGCTACGTGCTGATCGACCTCACCAGCAACCAGACGCTGACTGAACGCGATGCCGATGCACCTGCCGATCCGGCTTCGCTGACCAAGCTGATGACGGCCTATCTCGTGTTCAACGCGATAAAGGAAGGCCGCCTATCCCTCCAGCAGACGCTCCCGGTGTCGAAGCGCGCCTGGGAGGAGCGCAAGGGAGGTGGCTCGCTGATGTTCATCGACACTACCATGACGCCCAAGGTCGACGAACTCCTGCGCGGCATGATTGTGCAAAGCGGCAATGACGCTTCGGTGGCGCTCGCCGAGGCGGTGGGCGGCACGCTGGACCAGTTCGTCGGGATGATGAACCGCCAGGCGCAGGCTTGGGGCCTCAAGAACACCAGCTTCAAGAACGTGACTGGCCTCACCGAAGCCGGTCACAAGAGCACGGCTCGCGACATGTCGGTGATCGCCAGCCATATCATCCGCGACCACCCAGACTTCTACACCTACTACTCGCTCAAGGAATACAAGTACAACAACATCAGCCAGCCCAATCGCAACCTGCTCCTGAGGCGCGATCCCGCCGTCGACGGCATGAAGACCGGCTATACCGAGGCTGCGGGCTACTGCCTTGTGGCTAGCGCTCAACGCGACTTCCCGAACGGCAAACGTCGCCTGCTGAGCGTCGTGCTCAATACCGTCTCCATGGAGGCTCGTGCCAATGAGAGCCAGAAACTGCTGAACTGGGGCTTCCAGGCCTTCGATGCCATCCGGCTGTTCGACGTGAGCAAGCCCATGGCGACGGTTCCCGTGTGGAAGGGCGTCGCCAAGGAAGCGCGACTGGGGGCTGCGCAGGCGGTCTACGTCAGCGTGCCTCGCGGCGAAGGCGGCAACCTGCAGACCGCCATCGATCGCACCGATCCTCTGGTCGCGCCGCTCGCCAAGGGGCAGCGCGTCGGCACACTGAAGGTCACCACCAAGACGGGCACGAAGGTTGCCGAAGTGCCCCTCGTCGTGATGGAAGGTGTGGAAGAAGCCGGGCTGCTGGGGCGCGCGTGGGATTCGCTGCGCCTGTGGATCAAGTAAGCTCGTCGACCGGCCATGCCGGTCCCTGAGCCCCCTCCGGAGGCGCGATGCAGACCATCCCCGAGCTGCTCTGCTACCTGAACGGTGAGTACACCTCGCTCGGGCAGGCGAAAGTTTCTGTGCTGGATCGCGGGTTCATCTTCGGCGACGGCGTTTATGAGGTCGTGCCGGTTTATGGCCGCAAGCTCTTCCGGTTCGAGGAGCACATGGCGCGGCTCGAGCGCAGCCTCTCCAAAGTGCGCATCGCCAATCCGCACAGGAGCGGCGAATGGCTCGAGCGCTGCCGTCGGCTAGTTGCCGCGCAGCCAGCGGACGACCAGCTGGTTTATATGCAGGTCACGAGGGGCGTCGCTTGGCGCGACCACGTCATGCCCACCGACATCGAGCCCACGGTGTTCATGATGGCCACGTCCATGAAGCATGCGACCGCCGAGCAGCGGCACCACGGCGTGGCATGCGTCACAGCGCGCGACTTCCGCTGGGAGCGCGGCGACATCAAGTCGACTTCCCTGCTTGGCAACGTGTTGGCCCGTCAGATTTCAGCTGATCGCGGGGCGACAGAGACCATCATGTTTCGCAACGGATTTCTCACCGAAGCATCGGCGAGCAACGTCTGGGTGGTTCATGAAGGTGCTGTCCTCGGCCCGCCCAAGAGTGAGCACGTGCTGGAAGGCATCCGCTACGACCTTTTGCATGATCTCTGCGAGGAAGTCGGTGTTGCCTACAACCTGCGCCCCATCGCCGAGGCTGAGGTGCTGGTCGCTGATGAGCTGATGCTGAGTTCCGCCACCAAGGAAGTGCTGCCCGTGACCATTCTCGATGGGGACCTCGTGGGGCACGGTGCGCTGCGGGGCAAACCCGGCCCGGTATACGCGCGTCTCTATGAGGCGTATCAGCGGGCCAAGTCGCTGCAGTGCGTTTGAACCAGCAAAGTGGGTAGCCCCCATCTGCACCGCATCATGAAGCCGATACCGCCCGAGCAGTCGCTCATCCAGTACCCCTCGGCGTTTCCGATCAAGGTGATGGGCGCAAACGTCGAAGGTTTTGCGGCGGCTGTCATCCGCATCGTACAAGAGTTCGATCCTGACTTCGATCCGCAAACCATCGAAGCGAGGCCGAGCAGAAGCAATAACTATCTGGGTCTCACCGTGACGGTGAGGGCCACCAGCCGCGAGCAGCTGGACGAGCTCTACCGCACATTGAGCACGCACCCAATGGTCAAGGTGGTGCTGTGAGTTCGGCCGGCCGCGCGCCGGCCGTGCGCACGCTAGGGCACGTGGGGTACGCGGATACGGTCGCTGCGATGCAGGCCTTCACCGAGGCCCGTGACGAAGCAGCCCCCGACGAAATCTGGCTTTGCGAGCACCCTCCCGTTTACACGCAGGGTGTGGCCGGCCGTGCGGAGCACGTCCTCGATGCGCAAGGCATTCCCGTGGTACAGACGAACCGCGGTGGTCAGGTTACCTTTCACGGGCCGGGTCAAGTGGTGGCCTATCCGCTCGTGGATCTGCGCCGCTTGGGCATTTACGTCAAGGAGTTCGTATACCGTCTGGAGCAGGCGGTGCTCAAGACGCTGGAGGCTGAAGGCGTTACTGGTCATCGTGTTGCCGGGGCGCCGGGTATCTACGTCCGGTTGGAAAATCCCTTCGCCCACGCGCAACTGGACCCGCGTCCGCCGCGGGAACGCCTGGGGGCGAACTCACAGGCGGTCGATCCTTTCCGCGGCCTGGGAAAGATTGCTGCGCTTGGCATCAAGGTCAGCCGCCACTGCACCTACCACGGCGTCGCGTTGAACGTCGCCATGGATTTGACGCCCTTTCGGCGCATCCATCCTTGTGGCTACGAGGGGCTCCAGACGGTCGACCTCGCTACACTTGGGGTTTCTACGGAATGGGGCACGGTGGCTCGCCGGCTTGGCGACAAGCTCGCGGTCTACCTGTCGCCTTGACCCGAGCCGCGAGGCACGTCGCGGCTCTCCTCATGGAATGGCGCTGATGTCCTCGACCCCTGCATCTCCGCAGCCCGCGGAACCGTACGACCCTACCGCCAAGCAGAAGGCTCAGGCCAAGACTGCCCGCATCCCAATCAAGGTAGTTCCCGCTGAGGTGCTGAAGAAGCCTGACTGGATCCGTGTCAAGGCCGGCTCGCCCACCACGCGCTTCTACGAGATCAAGCAGATCCTGCGCGAGCACAAGCTGCACACCGTGTGCGAAGAAGCCTCGTGCCCCAACATTGGCGAATGCTTTGGCAAGGGCACAGCCACCTTCATGATCATGGGTGATAAATGCACTCGCCGCTGCCCCTTCTGCGATGTGGGCCACGGCCGACCCGACCCACTCGACGCTGACGAACCCGACAACTTGGCCAAGACGATCGCCGCGCTCAGGCTGAAGTACGTCGTCATCACCAGCGTGGATCGCGACGACCTGCGCGACGGTGGCGCCGGCCACTTCGTGGCATGTATCCATCGTGTGCGCGAGCGCGCACCCGCGACGCGAATCGAGATACTCACGCCCGATTTCCGCGGTCGAATGGATCGCGCGCTGGAGATCCTCCAGGCTGCGCCGCCGGACGTGATGAACCATAACCTTGAAACCGTGCCACGCTTGTACAAGGAGGCGCGACCGGGGTCTGACTATGCGTACTCGCTGAACCTGCTCAAGCGCTTCAAAGCGAGCGTGCCCGGCGTGCCGACCAAGAGCGGCTTGATGGTGGGCCTGGGCGAAACCGACGAGGAAATCCTTGACGTCATGCGAGACATGCGCACGCATGAGATCGACATGTTGACCATCGGGCAGTACCTTGCACCCAGTGGCCACCACCTCCCGGTGCGCCGATACGTGCATCCCGATACCTTCCGCATGTTCGAACGCGAGGCGGCCCAGATGGGATTTACCCACGCCGCCGTAGGCGCACTTGTGCGCAGCAGTTACCACGCGGACCAGCAGGCCCACGCGGCCGGTGTTGAGCACGCGGTGTAAAACCGACGCGTCCGGGTCGCTCAGGTCTCCGCCAGCAACTCCTCGACCAGCTCGTGCAGTGCGGCGAAATCAGGCTCACCGACATAGCGCTTCACGATCTCCCCGCGCTTGTTGATAAGCACGGAAGTCGGTGTCAGCTTGATGTCGCCGAAATTCCTGGCAACTTGGCCGGTGTTATCGATAGCCACCGAGAAAGGCAGCTTGCGCGTTTCGGCAAACTTGATCACATACGCTGGCGGGTCATAGCTCATCGCCACCGCCACCGTCTCGTACCCTCGGTTCTTGTACTTTTCGTGGGTGGCCACGATCTGCGGCATCTCCTTCACGCACGTCGCGCAGCTGGTGGCCCAAAAGTTCACCAGAGCGACCTTGCCGCGCAACTGCTCCGTGCCCGAGACGCGGCCGTCGAGTAGCGTGTAAGTCACCACGGGTGCCATTTCGTGGGTGGCCAGGCTTTGAAACGCGAGATAGCCGCCCCCTCCTCCTATAGCCAGGGCGGCAATTGTGACGGCAGCGTAGCGGGCAGGTTTCATGGCATCAGTCGTGAAGCTTGGGCGAGTTTACGAGTGGACAGCCGGGAGCTGCCGCGCACCGTGTCGACTCCATGACTCCGCCGCCAGCCAGAAGTTGCATTGGCGTCGAGTCTTCCTACTGGCCACGCGCTTGCGCTCGCAGCGCGTGGCGGCAGTTTTGTCTACGCCTCCAGCACCTCGTGGGTGCGCTTCACTAGCGGTGCCGCTGTATCACATCGACCCTGATCGGCTACGGCATGCGTCAGAGGCTGAACAGCAAAGCAACTGCAAATGCCCATGCGGATACACCGGCCATGCTCTACCGCTCTGCGGGCAGGGCCCCTGAGGCGATTGTGTCCACAGGATAATCGCGCAATGATCCAGGTATACGCTCCGAGCTGCATCCTCGTCGCCGTGGTCTTCGCGCTGGTGGCGTGTGCTCCCGTGCTGGACTGGCGAGAGGTCTATACAGCCGACGGCGAACTGCTGGCTCTGTTTCCCTGCAAGCCCAAGGTCCATGCACGGCCTGTGGCCCTGGCCGGCATCCGGGTGCGCATGAACTTGACGGCGTGCGCTGCCGGCGCCACCACCTATGCCCTTGCCTACGCCACTATAGGTGACCCGGCTAAGGTGACGGCGGCGCTCGAGGAGCTGCGTGACGCTGCTGCGGCGAACATCGAGGCCACCGCAAGGCCCGGTACGGCATGGCGAGTTCCTGGCATGACTCTGAACGTCCGAGCCGAAAAGCTCCAGCTTCAAGGGCGTGGCGCTGATGGCCAACCGGTGCGGGAGGAAGTTGTCTTCTTTGCGAAGGGCACGCGTGTATACCAGGCGACCGTCGTTGGCTCGCGCATCGACCTCGAAGCCGCCGACACATTCTTTGCGGGCCTCAAGCTGAACGCTTGATCGCGCGCCTCGCCGCATGTGCCATGCTTGGCCGTGGTTTTGTGCCTGGACCAACGTGCCTTGCCCTCCCGCTGAACCGGTCCGCGCAACTGGCGATAATTGCAGGATCATGCCGGGCCTTCTGATCATCGCTCATGCGCCCCTAGCGTCCTCGCTGAGGGACGTCGCGAGTCATACCTTTCCGGATTGCCATTGCCGGCTGGAGGCCCTTGATGTGCCGGCCGACATGCCGGTGGAGGAGGTCGAGGCCCGGGCCCGCGAACTGCTTGCCCGGGTTCGCAATCCTGATGCACTCATCTTCACGGACGTCTTCGGCGCCACACCTTGCAACGTCGCGCAGCGCGTGGCGAGCAGCGCGGACTCCGGCGAGGTGAAAGTCATTGCCGGTATCAATGTGCCCATGCTGTGGCGATCGCTCTGCTACAGCCATGATTCCCTTGACGCCCTGGTTACCCGCGCGATAGCCGGTGCTACCCAGGGGGTGATGCAAGTCGCCAACGTACGCCCGCAGAACCAAACTTGCAAACCAGGGGCCAATGACCAAGACCCGTATCACCATCAGCAATAAGCTGGGCCTGCACGCTCGCGCCTCCGCCAAGCTCACCAAACTCGCCACCTCCTTTAAAAGCGAGGTCTGGATGAGCCGCAACGGCCGGCGCGTGAACGCCAAGAGCATCATGGGTGTCATGATGCTTGCAGCAGGGCTGGGCGCCGAGATCGAGGTCGAAACTGAGGGCGAGGACGAACAGACCGCCATGAACGCAATCGTCGCGCTCATCAGTGACAAGTTCGGGGAAGGTGAGTGAGCTTGGCCTGCTGCGCCCCTTCAAGGCATGACGTCGGAAGCGGCAAGGTCAGCAGGAGCCGCTAGTCGTTGATCGTGAAGCAGTCTGCGAGGCGTGCGACGACGTTTGTGCCCTTGGCCCTGCAATGAGTCGGCGGTGAGCGCCTGATAATCCCCAAGCCGCTTGCCGTGGCTGGCTGCTAGCATCGCCGCATGAGCATCCAGGTGTTCGGATTGCCGGTTTCGCGCGGTGTTGCAATCGGGCGCGCGGTGCTGGTGGCGTCAAGCCGCGTCGACGTGGCGCACTACTTTATCGACGAGGGCCAGGTAAGCGACGAGATCGCTCGTCTGCGGGCTGCGCGCGACGTGGTCGATGGCGAACTTAATGCGTTAAAGCGGGATTTGCCGCAGGAGGCGCCAGCCGAGTTGCCCGCCTTGCTCGACGTGCATCTCATGCTGCTACACGACGAAGTCCTGACAGGTGCCACGTGCCAGTGGATCGTGGAACGGCACTACAACGCCGAATGGGCCCTGTCCGCCCAGTTCGAGGTGCTGGCGCGGCAGTTCGACGAGATGGAGGATGCGTACCTGCGCGAGCGCAAGGCCGACCTTGAGCAGGTCGTCGAGCGCTTGTTGAGAGCCATGGCCCGCGGCTCCGCGGGATCCTTCGAGCCGGCCGCTGCGGCGGGTGCCGGTGCCCGCGACTTTGGTGGCGAGGATCCGCTCGTACTCATTGCCAATGACATCGCGCCAGCTGACATGCTTCAGTTCAAGCGCAGCGTGTTTACCGGCTTCATCACGGATGTGGGTGGTAAGACCTCGCACACCGCCATCGTTGCGCGCAGTCTCGACATTCCGGCAGTTGTCGGTGCGCGAGAGGCTAGCCGCATCATTCGGCAGGATGACTGGGTGATTATCGACGGCGACTCTGGGATAGTAATCGTTAACCCGTCCCCAATCGTGCTTGAGGAGTACCGGTTCCGCCAGCGTCAAAGCGAACTGGAGCGTGCGCGGCTGTCTCGCCTTCGGCATACGCCAGCGGTCACACTTGACGGCGAACGCGTCGAACTCCTCGCCAACATCGAAATGCCCGGCGATGCTGCCGCTGCCGTTGAAGCAGGCGCCGTTGGCGTTGGTCTATTTCGCAGCGAATTCCTTTTCATGAATCGCGGTGGCGAACTGCCGGGGGAGGACGAGCAGTTCGAAGCGTACCGGGCCGTAGTAGAGGCGATGAACGGCCTGCCGGTAACGATACGTACGGTAGACATCGGTGCCGACAAGGCGTTGGATCGAATGTCCGTGAGCGAATTGCGCCATGAGTATGCGCTGAACCCGGCCCTTGGCCTGCGGGCTATTAGATGGAGCCTCTCGGAGCCGGGCATGTTCCGCCAGCAACTGAGAGCTGTTTTGCGCGCGAGCGCCTTCGGGAGGGTGCGTCTGCTCGTGCCGATGATCGCGCATCTCAGTGAGGCGAGGCACACACTGGAGGCGCTGAGTCGCGCGAAGCAGCAGTTGGCTGAGGCTGGGCGGCCGCACGGCGACATTGAGATCGGCGCTATGGTGGAGGTTCCTGCGGCGGCGCTGATCCTGCCTAGCCTCTTGCGGCTGTTCGACTTCGTTTCCATCGGCACGAACGACCTCATTCAGTACACCTTGGCCATCGATCGTGCTGATGAGACCGTGGCTCATCTTTACGACCCGTGGCATCCCGCAGTCCTAAGGTTGCTTGCGGAAACGATCAGCCGCGCGCGGGCCGCTGGCAAAAGCGTCAGTGTGTGTGGCGAGATGGCAGGCGATCCTGCGTTTACGGAGGTGCTTTTAGCGATGGGGTTGAGGAGCTTTTCCATGCACCCTTCTCAAATATCAGCCATCAAGCAGCGAGTGCTGCGGACGGATGCGAGACGCTGGGCCTCCCACTTGGATCATGTCCTCCATTCGGACGAGCCCCAAGGGGCGTGCGCAGAGTTGCACCTTGCGATGGCGGGGGCGCCATCAACTTCTTTTGCGGCGGCCTAACGGGGAAGCCTTGTGCTGAAGCGAGAAGCCTGCTAGAGTCACAGGCTTCGTCCGACGCAGATGCGACCGGGTAGGGCTTCAGTCCTGTAGCCGGGGTGCTTGGCAAGAGGCGGAGATAGAAGTCGAGTGGTTGACAGGGTTTTTAAAAGCATGTCAGAATCTCGTTCTTCGCTGATCGATAAACGATTTAGCAGTCGCCGGTGACGGCGGTGTTCTTTA
>CBINBY010000091.1:0-18688 GCA_966248995.1 uncultured Burkholderiales bacterium
AGGTCTCGATGCTAACCATCGGTTCCTGGAAGACGAAAAACGGCGGGCAGGTCAGCCTGGCAGCCCGGCAACCCCTCTTTTGGGCCAACCAAGCCCGGGATGCCGCAGTGACACAGGCGCAGCGTGCCGCCGTCGGTGAAGCCGATGCACGCATGCAGCGCTTCGCGCCGATCTTGGCCCGGCTCTTTCCCGATCTGCGGAACACCGCCGGCCGTATCAATTCGCCGCTCCTGGCGGCCGGTGCGCTGGCTGGGCCGCTGGGTTTTGCGGCCGACCCGACGGCGCTATTTGTCAAGGCCGACCACCTGCTGCCGGTGGGTGGTTCCATCAAGGCGCGGGGCGGTGCCCACGCCGTACTGGAAATCGCCGAGCGTTTGGTTGGCCAGCCTCTGCGAGGGGATTCTGCAGAAGATCTCGCCGAACTGCGCCGACGGCTGATCGCGCACGAGGTGTCGGTGGGATCCACCGGCAACCTCGGCATGAGCATTGGCATCTATGCCGCGGCGCTAGGGTTTCAGGCCGTGGTGCACATGTCTTCGCAGGCCAAGGCATGGAAGAAGGCCAAGCTGCGCGCGCAAGGCGTTTGGGTCGTGGAGCACGGGGGCGACTACCTCGAAGCGCTTGCCAGTGGCCGGCTCGCCGCCCAGGGCCACCCGCTGCGTCACTTCGTTGACGATGAAGACTCCGAATCCTTGCTCTATGGCTACGCCACGGCCGCTCAGGAACTCAGCGGCCAGCTAGTCGCAGCAGGCCGGCGCGTCGACGCCCAGCACCCGCTGTTCGTGTACCTGCCCTGCGGCGTGGGTGGCGCGCCGGCAGGCATCGCACTGGGCCTCAGCGCGCTGTACGGCCGCAATGTGCACTGCTTCTATGCCGAACCCATCGAGGCACCCTGCATGCTGCTGGCGCTCGCTGGCGGTGACCCCGCCCGCTCCGTCTACGAGTTGGGCCTGAGCGGTCGCACACTGGCCGATGGCCTGGCGGTGCCGCGGGCTTCCGAATTCGCGGCCCAACTGTCTCGCCACGTCGCTGCGGGCGCCTACACCGTGAGCGACGAGTTGCTGTTGCAACATCTGCGCGTGGCACACGAAGCGCTGGGTCTGCGCTTGGAACCCTCTGCCGCTGCAGGCTTCGAAGGAGCCATCCGCCTTTCCGACATGCTGAGCCGCGACCACCTTGCCCGCCTAGGGTCCCCCGCTCGCCCGAACGACGTGACCCATGTCGTCTGGACCACTGGTGGCTCCTTTGTTCCTGACGACGAGTTCGACGCATTCCTGCGGTGCAGCTCGGATTGAGAACGGCACTACCCGTCAAGACGTTGAGGCCTGACTATCGAGAAGAGAACGAATGATTCGGTCGCAACCTCTGTACGTCACGGCGTCTTGAATACAGCGCCTAGTCGGTGCCAACCATCTGCTGAAGGCCAGAGTCGCCACTCGCTTCTTCGGATTCGAAGCCCGAAAGCAGGCGATGGCCGCGCAAAGACGGGTTTAGGAGCGAAGCGCAGGAAGCGGCATCGTTTCCATGTTCGAGCCCATTGAATTCGTAGGGCGACGCTACGTCATGCTGGCGCCGCGAGGGTTCCCGCCGTTGCGACCAGCGTGTCGACGAAAGATGCGACGAGCTTGCTCGATTCGCCCAGCTTCGTGACAGCCACGACCTCTGCCGTGTCACGAATGTCCGTCACGCGGACGAATGCGATGTCGTCGCGGTTGCCCTCGCTCACCGAGCGCCCGACGAGGCAATAGCCCAATCCGGACGCCACCATGCCCAAGGCTGTGTGGATGTCGTTGGCTTCGTGCGCCACGTTTGACTGCCCGCCCGCGCGTCTCAGCGCGGCCAGAGACTGTTCGGCAAAGCGGCTTTGCGGATCCTTTGGATACGTGATGAAGGGATCCGCATTGAGTTCCGCCGCACGCACCGCCTTGCGCTTGGCCAAGGGGTGCGCTCGCGGCAGCGCCGCGACGAACGGGTCGTGGAGCAGCGATCTGAAGTTCAGGCCTTCGGCCGCATCGACCGGGCCGAGGTAGCGTGAGATGCCAATCTGGATGCGGCCGTTCGACAGTTGCTCGTACTGGTGCTCGGAGAGCAGCGTGATCAATTCGATCTTCACGCCCGGATGCTCGGCGCGGAACGTCCGGATCGCGCGAGGCAGTATCGAGAAGATGGCGGAGCGCGTGTAGCCGATCGCCAGCGCCCCGCTGTGGCCGGCGGCAACGCTGCGCGTTTCCTCCTCCAGCCGCTTCGCCGCCGCAAGAAGCGATTTCGCGCGAGGGTGGAAGTAGCGGCCCAACGCGGTCAGCTCCATGGGACGGCGCGAGCGGTTAAACATCGCGCCGCCGAGCTCCGACTCGAGCTGGGCGAGCTGCATGCTGATGGCCGTCGGCGCCACATGCAGGCGTGCCGCCGCGGCCGCGGCACTGCCGGCATCAACCACCTCACAGAGATAGCGCATCTGCCTTAGGTTCATTAAATCTGCACCTAGGTTCACGACTCGATGTTTGCTCTCGAATGTACTGCATCTCATACTGAAAGTTCAGTGATCTACCCCACCGGACCCACATGAATGCCCTCCTCGCCCCCCTGGAACTGCCAGCCGCCGTCGCGGAGCTGAGCACAGCCGAAGTCTCCGACGCACTCGATGCCTACGGTCTGCCGGGAAGCGCACTCGGCATCGGTCACATTGCCGGCCGCACCCGCTTGTTCGGGCCTGCGTTCACGGTCCGGTACGTCCCCGTCGACTCGGCCGATCCGGGGACCGTGGGTGACTACCTCGACGACGTGCCGGCAGGCGCCATCGTCGCCCTCGACAACGCAGGGCGCATGGGTTGCACGGTCTGGGGCGGCATCCTCAGCCGGCTGGCGGCTCACCGGCGTATCGGTGGCACCGTGATCAACGGCGTATGCCGCGACACCCAGGAGGCCGACGAAGCCAACTATCCGCTCTACGCCTGCGGTCGCTTCATGCGCACCGGCAAGGACCGGGTCGAAGTGCAGGCCGTGGGGCAACCGATCAGCCTCGGGGACGTGCGAGTGGCTGCGGGCGACTACATCGTCGGGGACCTCGACGGCATCGTCGTCGTCCCCCGGGCGCGCGCGCTCGAAGTGTTCGAGCGCGCGCTGGCGCTGCGCTCCGCGGAGCACCGCATCGTCGAGGCCACGCTGCGGGGCATGTCGCTGGCGCAGGCGCGCCAGCAGGCGGCGTACCACACGCTGCAGCGCGCGGGGTCGTGATGGACACCACCATGCCGCCGATCGACCCGATGACAAGCGACCAGGTCGAACGGTTGCGAGCGCTCGGCGCCGCGACCGTCTACGAAGCCCAAGGCGCGAAGGGCGCCCTGGATGGCGGCATCAAGCCGATCGATCCTGGTTCGCTTCTGGTCGGGCCGGCCCTGACCGTGGACACGCGGCCCGCCGACAACCTGATGCTGCACTACGCGCTGCTCAAGGCGCGTCCCGGCGACGTGCTGGTCGTCGATGCAAAGGGCTTCCTGGAGGCCGGCCCCTGGGGTGACGTGCTGACCGCTGCCGCGATGAAGGCGGGCATCGCCGGTCTGGTCATCCACGGCGCCGTGCGTGATGCCAGCGCGATCGTCCAGACCGGGTTCCCGGTGTTCTGCCGCGGGCTGTCAATCAAGGGGACGGGCAAGCACCAGCCGGGACGCTTGAACGTGCCCGTGTGCATCGGCGATGTGCTGATCCGGCCCGGCGACGTGATCGTCGGCGACCGAGATGGGCTCGTGGTGGTGGCACGCGACGAAGTCGATGCCGTCATTGCCAAGGCCGTGGCGCGCGAAGCCAAGGAGGCAGAGCAGCGACTGGCCATCGAGCGCGGCACCAGCACCGCCGAGTTGCTGGGCCTGATGCCGGTCTTGCAGCGCCTGGCCCTGAACTGACACCCACTACAAAGAAGGACGGAGACATGAACACCCCAACAACTGAGGCCCCCCCGGCTTCGAAGCCAACCCGCTACCGCTGGTTCGTCGCGGCACTCTTCTTCGCCATCTACACGATAGCGGCGGCTGACCGCGCCAATCTCGGCGTTGCGCTACCGTTCCTGCGCAAGGAGTTCCCCATGAGCAACTCCGACGCGGGCGGCCTGGTCAGCCTGTTCCTGATCGCCTATGCCTTGGCGCAGTTGCCCTCTGCCTGGTTGCTGTCACGCTTCGGCGTTCGCAAGGTGTTCACGATCTCGATGATTCTCACGTCGGTGGCGACAGCGCTGACGGGGCTGGTCGGGTCACTGGCGTCCCTGAAGATGTGCCGTCTCGGCCTCGGGGTGGCCGAAGGCCCGTTGCCGATCGGGGTGACGACCACGATCAACCACTGGTTCCCTTCGAAAGAGAAAGGGACGGCCTCCGGCATCTTCCTGTCAGCGGTCAAGTTCGGGCCGGTCGTGACGCCCATCCTCGGCGCGGCGATCGTGTCGATCTGGGGCTGGAAAGAGATATTCATCTTCTTCGCGATACCGGGCATCCTGTTGTCGATCGTCTGGTTCCTTCTGGTGGTGGACAAGCCCGCGGAGAGTCGCTTCGTCAACGATGGCGAGGCGGCCATCATCTCGGAACGCGCGGCGGGTGTCGACGCAGCAGGCATCGGCGCAGCTTCGCCCGCGATGCCCAGGCTCGACCGCTTCATCCGGACACGCGACGAGCCTGTGCTCAAGACAACCGGCAGCCTTTTTCGCTCCTGGAACATGTGGGGATGCGCGCTCGGCTACTGCTTTCAACTGGGCATCTCCAGTGTCTTGCTCGCATGGATTCCGACCTATCTGATGACGGTCAAGAAGTTCTCCGTCATGGGCATGGGCTTCGTCGCTGCGGCGCCGTGGGTGGGGGCCGTGATCGGAAGCATCATTGGGGGCCTGATGTCGGATCGGTTGCTCGGCAAGCGTCGCAAGCCTGGCATGCTCATCTCAGCAGCGGCGACTGCGGGGATGATGTATGCGCTGATCAATTCACCGGCCGATCCCATGCTGTATGGCGCTTTGCTGTTCACGACCGGCGTGATGCTCAGCATCGGCTACTCGGCGTACATGGTGTACCCGATGCCGTTCGTCGCGAAGGAAAAGTTTCCCGTGGCCAATGCGATCGTCAACATGTCCGGTCAACTGGGCGGCGCAGCAACACCGTTCATCACGGGATTGCTGCTCGACAACTATGGATGGGACCTGGTCTTCGGCTTCATGGCAGGGATCTCCTGCCTGACCTTCGTCATCGTGCTGACCATCTCCGAGCCTTTGAAGGTGAGTGCCGTGAAGCTGACCGCGCAAGTCGGAAGCGGCCCCACCCTGGCGCGACGCTAGGTGTGCAGCCGATCTTCGGATCATCCTGAATGCAAGCGGGGACACTCTCCCATGAGCACAACCGACGTCCCTTTGCTCAACCCACGCGAATTGATTGAGGTCGGTCTTCAAGCCGCATTCGCGCCGGCGTGCACGCAATGCGGCGCATTGGCTTGCGCTGGTTGGGAATCAATGCCCGGCGGCTTCGAGCGCGCACGGCTGTCGCGCATCGGAACGCTGCGCCCCGAGGGTTCGGAAGAACCCACCTTGCGCGAGCACCACCCGCACGGCACCCACGGCTGGTCGGCGGAAGCACCTATCGCACCGAGCTACTTCCCGTACAACCGCTGTGACGTCTGGCAGTGCAAGGCCTGCCCCCGCGTCTATCTTCGCTACACGGAGTACGGCGGCTACTACGAGGATGAACGTGTCCGCGCGCTGGACCCTGCACTCGTCGACGCCACGCCAGGCTGACCGGCCTGCACGGCGGACAACTTTTGGAATTCGCCGATCTCCCGCCACATGAGGCCGGGGTTGGAATACATCGGAAAGTGCCCGCAGTGCGGAATTTCGGACAGGCGAACACCGTGAGACTGGATGTGCGACAGATATGACAGGGACGCGTTCTGCTCGCCAAACATGAACATCTTCGGGCATGGCAAGCCGAGAAACTTCTCCATCAGACCACCGTTGTCGGAAAGATCGACCATTGAGCGGAAGATTCCTGGCACCGCCGCGGCGCGAACCTTGTGACGCAGGCTGGCTGAATACAGCGCACTGGCATAGGCCGGCGCGTGACGGGTCCGTTCGATGAAATCGTCGAAGAACTTCTCCGCGTCTTCCGACGGATGGTCGAGGATCTGCCGACTGAGGAAGCAGTCCTCAGGAGCGATGTTGCCCTCGATGTCGACGAAGCTGAGTACCCGCCCCGGGTCCGCGTGAGCCAGCATCAGGGCCGTGAGCCCTCCCATCGAATGGCCCACAAGGTGGAAGGTCTCGAACCCGATGCTCTCGAGCACGGCCCACGCCGTCTCCACCAGGAGCGGGATCGATACCTTCGACAAGTCCGAACACCGGGTCTCACCACAGCCCGGGGCGTCGTAGGCGAGGAACGGGTGGCCTCAAAGGCGCTGTACCGGGCGATGTCCGCGTAGTCTTCCTTCGTCGAACCGAATCCGTGCAGAAACACGATCGGCTCCAAGTGTCCGGTGCGATGGATGACCGCCACGTCCGCCTTGACATGCGCCAGGCGCAGCGCAAGGGCGGACTTGGTGAACTCGTGATTCGTTGGCATGGCGTGGACTCCAATCAGGTGGTCGTCGACCGGCAGAAGGTCTGGATGGCGAGGCAGGCTTTTTGCAGCGCCCTGTCATCCAGGGCATACGCGATGCGGATGTAGGGCCCGAGGCCGAAGGCGCTCCCCTGCACGACCGCGACATTCGCCTCGTCGAGCAGTGCCAGCGCGACATCCCCATCGGTGGCCAGTTTGGCGCCGCCCGTGGTCGTCCGCCCGATCAGGCCCTCGCACGAGGCGAAGGCGTAGAAGGCACCGCCCGGCATTGCACAGCGCAAGCCGAAGGTCTTGTTGAGCATCTCGACCATCGAGTCCCGCCGCCGCTCGAAGACCGACCGCGTCTGCCGGACGAAGTCCTGCGGGCCCGTGAGTGCCGCGAGCGCGGCATGCTGCGAAACTGAGCAGGCCCCCGAGGTCTGTTGCCCTTGCAGCTTCTCCATCGCCTCAAGCAGCCAGCGAGGTCCGGTGGCGAAGCCGATGCGCCAGCCCGTCATCGCGTAGCCCTTGGAGACGCCGTTCATCGTCAGCGTGCGCGCAGCAAGACGCGGCTCGACCTCGGCCAGCGTGTGGAAGCGAGCGCCATCAAAGATCAGGTGCTCATAGATGTCGTCGGACAGCACCAGAACGTCAGGCTGCGCCAGCAAGACCTCGGCGAGTGCTTGCAGTTCGGCGCGCGAGTAGACGGCGCCGGTGGGATTGGACGGCGAGTTGAGGATCAGCCAGCGCGTGCGCGGCGTGATCGCCGACGCGAGCGCCTGCGGCGTCAGCTTGAACCCGGTCGCTTCGCCGCACGGCACGATGACCGCCTTCGCGCCGCTGAGCTGCACCATCTCCGGATAGCTGACCCAGTACGGCGCCGGGATGATCACTTCGTCGCCAAGGTTCAGCGTCGCCGCGAGGGCGTTGAAGATGACCTGCTTGCCGCCGCTGCAGATGATGGTGTCCTGCCATCTCACGTCCAGAAGGTTCTCCGTTCTGAACTTCGCAGCGACCGCCTCGCGCAGCGACCGCAGGCCCGCCACCTGGGTGTAGCGGGTGTGCCCGGCCTGGATCGCCGCGATCGCCGCATTGCGCACATGCTCGGGCGTGTCGAAGTCCGGCTCGCCTGCGCTGAGCGAAACGATCCTGGCGCCCGCTGCGCGGCGTTCGGCGACGCGATCGATCATCCGATAGGTCGCCGACGGCTGCGCGGCGGCGAGATGGGCATTCAGACGTTGAAGCGCAGCGCTCATGCCCGCTCCCGCCCTGCGCTGACAGCTTCGAATTCCTTGTCGTGCATCACGTCCTCGACCGATCGGCCTGCACGGACGGCCTGGGCCATCCCGTCCTGCCGCCGCGCGATGCGCTCAGCCAAGTCCAGCACGTCGTCGATGCGCGCGGCCGGGACGAACACCGATCCGCAGCGATCGGCGATCACGTAGTCGTTCTCGTGCACGGTGACGCCGGCGACAGTCACCGCGATGCCTGCGGCGACCTGCACGACGCGGTTGCGCGCACTGACCATGGTGACGCCGCGACCGTAGACCGGGTAGCCAATCGATTCGCTGCCCTCGATGTCGCGGCTGAAACCGTCGATCACGGTGCCGCGCACCCTCTTCACCTTGGCTGCATTGGCAAGGATGTCGCCCCAGCAGGAGATACCGTCCAGGCCCCCCGCGATCACGAGCACGCGCTCATCGCTCTGGATCGCCGCAATCACCGGCGATATCAAGTGCACGGTGGGCGCCGTGCTGGTCTTGGGACCGAGCTGCACGGTGCTCGCACGCCCGACGATCTTGGCGCAATCCCACAGCGGGCGCAGGCCGACGGTAGCGCCGGGCAAACCGAAGAAGTCGAGCGCATCCGACACGGTGGTGGTGTCGAGCTTGGCAAGTCGGTCAAGAGGGGGCGAATCGATCATGGCTGCGCGGGGTTGCGGATACGGTGACCGCACTTTCGACGTCGCGGCGAATTCTGTAAATTCCGAAGATGAGAACCGTCTCATACGTTCAACCTATGGATCGCGCCGATGATCAACTTCCGCCTTCTGCGCCACCTGTGGCTTTTCCTGGCCGTCGCAGAGGAGCAAAACTTCGGGCGTGCGGCCAAACGGCTGGGCATGTCACAACCCCCGCTGACGGAGCAGATTCAGGTACTCGAGCACGCGTTGAAGGCGAAGCTCTTCGTGCGCTCGCGGCGCGGCGCGCAACTCACCCCCATCGGACAGGCCATCCTGCCTTCCGTGCGCAAGTTTGCCGATCAAATGGAACAGCTCGAACTTGCGGTTCGCGAAGCGACGGCAGGCCAGACCGGAACGCTGACCATTGGGGCCATCTCATCGTCGATGGTCGACGTCCTTCCGGGCTATCTGGAGCGGCTGCGCGCGTTGCATCCACGCCTGACCATTGCCGTGCGGGAGATCGACAGTGCCGAGGCGATCCCCGCGCTACTTGCCGGCGACGTCGACATTGCCTTTGCACGGCTGCAAGGCGAACTCGGCGAGTCCATCGAATCTGTCACGCTGGCCAATGACCGCCTCGCGGTTGCCCTTCCCAGTTCCCATCACCTCGCGACGAGCACGCGCGTCAAGCTGGGCTCACTGGCGAACGAGGCGTTCGTCATGTTCGCCCGCCGCGTCAGCCCGGTCTACTTCGACAGCGTCATCGCGGTGTGCCAGAAGCACGGGTTTTCGCCCCGCATCCTCCACGACGTCCGAAGCGTCGCTGCACAGGTGGCGTTCGTCGGCTGCGGTCAAGGCATCGCCCTGGTTCCCGCGGGATTGAGACGGTTCGCTCCCGAGAATGTCGTGATCAAGCCTCTTGCGGAGAAAGTCGAAGTCGTCACCACCGCTGCGGCCTGGAGCACCAGCCGGTCCAATCCTTCGCTCGTCTTCGCGCTCGACGTGCTTCGAGGACAGGTGCGCCGACGCGCCCCGGCTGCGTAGTGGTTGGTCGTGTCGGCCACTTGCGCGATCGCTGTTCTGCGCCGGCGACAGCGGGAAGTGGTTTCGCGCGGCAGCCAGAATGCGGACATTGACGTGCGGCCGCTCTTGGCCGGGTGTGCGAGTTCACGACCACGCCAGAGAGCCGACCACCGAGTCGTTGCCCACAGTCTGCAAGGTCAGCTTCCGGGGATCCGGTTGTTGACTCGGACCAGGCCATCAGCAGTCGTCCACGAGCGGCCGCTTCCCGTCAGGTCACGTGCGAGTCACCTCCCGCCGCGCACCTCCTTCCGTCTCATGGAACTGCACGAATAGGATTCGAGCAGTTCCGAGACATCCTCGCGGTCGAACAGCCGCCAACCCTGCGCCGTGAATTGAATGAGGTCGTCCTCTGTCGGAAACGAGTAGTACGCGCCGGCAGACGGATCTTGCGCGGTTCCTGTGATGGTCTCGCCGCGTTCCAGCCGCTCGATGGCGCTGAGGATCAGTCGTGCACCTGGCCGATAGAGCGACAGGATGTGCCACAGCAACGAGCGCTCCCTCGCAACGGCCACTCGCGTCGTCTCGACAACCGGTCCTACGTCGATGCCCGGACTGTCGATCCAGTGAAGGGTGCACCCGATCTCGGCATCGCCGTACAGCAGTGCCCGAAAGGTTGCCAACACCCCTCGGTATCGAGGCAGAAGACCCGAGTGCAGGTTAAGGACACCACGCGGCGGGAGCCTGAGGACCTCGGCATTCAGAATGAGGCCGAAGCGAATCGAGACGAAGAGATCGGCGCGGGCGTCGTGCAAGGCCTGCAGTGTCCCCGGGTCGTTCAAGCTCTCGCACGCTTGCACGGGAATGCCGAAGCGCTGCTGTAGCTCGCCGAAGCCCGCATGCCGGCCCTCGGTCTGCGCGGCTCGTTCAGCGAGAGGAAAGACCAGGTCGTTGAACAGGTCCTGCTCGATGAACGCGAGCTGACCAAGCATTCGTGGCGGCACCGCCCGCGCCCCGACCCGTTCGGAAAGGAAAATGCCGACGGTGCTCTGGTGGACCTCGGGCAGCAGCAGATTGAGAGCGAGGTTGCTCTCGACATCCCGGTTCACCAGAAAGGCGATTCGCATGGACTCACTTTGATTGGTCTGATCGCTTGCCCAGCTTCCTGCCTGTTCCTTGTCGGCAGCGCCTGGCAGGTGCTGCGCACCCACCGGGCGCGCCGCTGAGCAGCCTCAGTATTCTCTGTCAGAACCCTGGGCTATGCAGCTAACCGGCCGAGCGCCCAGGTCCTCGAAGGTCGCCTTAGGGTCCTGCGCGTGAGTTCGACGAGTGGAGCAGCAGACGTTCGATCGGCCGGCGGACTTGGGACGGAACTCGCCGCCCACTGAAAGTCAGGAGTACCTTCGAGACCGGTCGTTGGCGACGCTATCACCCGGGTGGGTCAGTGACCGGTAGCTGGCCGGCACTTGCGCCTTCTTCCCCCCCGCACCTCCTACATCCCCCTCAGCAACTGCTTCAACACCCCGATCGCCACACCCCCGCGTGACAGCAGGTCGTCCTGCATGAGCTGGATCAGTGTCACCATCTGGATCCAAATGATCCAGGTGGCGGCCACGGCCTTCAGCGACATCGCGAGCGAGAACACGTTGAGCTGTTGGGCGTAGCGGTTCACCAGCCCGAGCACGCCTTCCACCAGGTACAGCAGCACGATGCCCGGGGCGGCGACGATCAGGGTGAGCAGCATGATGCGGCCCAGCTCGCCTTCGAACACGCGCACGCCGCTCACCGCGAGGTCGGGCAGGCCGGCGCGCACGGGCCACAGCGCGAAGCTCTCCAGCAGGGCGCCGATCATCACCATGAAGCCGCCCATGGACATGAAGACCCAGCTCGCCAGCCGGCCGAACAGCGCGCCGTTGAGGGAGGTCTGGTGGCCCGACAACGGGTCCATCACCTGCGCCTGCGTGGCGCCGACCTTGTTGTCGATGAGCTGGCCGGCGGCTTCGAAGGCCCACATCACGCCCGCGAAAAGCAGGCCGATGGTGCCGCCTATGAATGCCTCCTTGGCGAACATCACGGTCCATTGCCAGCCGGTCAGCACGAGCGGCTCGGCGGCGGGCTGCAGCGCCAGCGCAAGCAGCGCGATGGCCAGGAAGATAGCGTTGCGCACCATCGCCGGCACAAGCTCGGCGGTGAACAGCGGCACCAGCAGGAAGGCCACCGCCACGCGCGTGGCTGACAGGCCCAGCAGCAAGGCGGTGTTGCCCAGCGGGCCGAAGATCGAGAGGGGCTCCATCGCGAACCTGCCTCGTCAGCGCCGCACCATGCCGGCGAAGCCGGTGAACACCCGGTCGCCGAACTGGTAGAGGCCACCGCCCAGCAGCGAGGCGGTGATGAAGATGGTGACGACGATGGCGAAGAACTTGGCCACGTATTGCAGCGTCTGCTCCTGCAGCTGTGTGGCGGCCTGCACGAAGGCGATGACGAGGCCGACCACGGCGGCCACGAGGATGGGCGGTGCCGACAGCAGCAGCACGAACCACAGCGCCTGCTGCGTCAGCTGGATCACGTCTCCTTGGTTCATGCGGACTCCTTGCTCAGACATAGGTGAGGATGAGCCCGTGCGTGAGCTTCACCCAGCCGTCGATCAGCACGAACAGCAGCAGCTTGAACGGCATCGATACCGTGGTGGGCGAGAGCATCATCATCCCCATGGCCATCAGGATGTTGGAGATGACGAGGTCGATCACGATGAAGGGCAGGAAGATCAGAAAGCCGATCTCGAAGGCCACGGCCAGCTCGCTCACCACGAAGGCAGGCACCACGACGAGGAAGTCGCGGTCCGTGAGGCCGGCCGACTGCTCGGGCTTGAGCGAGCGCTGCGCCGTCTTGAGGAAGAAGGCGCGCTCGACCGAACGGCTGTGCTTGTGGAGGAACTCGCGCAGCGGCTCCTTCGCGGCATCGGCGGCCTGCAGCATGCTTTGGGTACTGCCGCCGATGTGATCGAGCCCCTGCATGCGGCGGCCCATCTCGCTGCCCACGGGAAACATCACGTAGAGGCTGAGCACGAGCGCCAGGCCGTTGAGCACCACGTTGGGCGGCACCTGCTGCAGGCCCAGGGCATTGCGCAGCAGGCTCAGCACCACCACCAGTTTGGTGAACGAGGTGACCATCACGGCGACGAAAGGCGCGAGCGCCAGCACGACGACCGTGATGAGCGCCGAAGAGGGGGTGAACTGGGTGAGGTCCATGGTGTCCGTTCGGGTCAGCGAGCGAGCGTGGCGGCCACGGCGGCATCGCACAGCATGTCGAGGGCCAGCGCCCAGCCGTCGCCCCAGGGCATGAGGTGGCCGGCGGCGAGGCAGGTTGCTGGGCCGCGCGGGCTCGTGGTGCGCCAGAGACTGGCCTTTTCGCCCGCCGCGAGGGCTTGGCCGGCATGCCATCCGGCGAGGGTGGCGGGGGGCAGCGGGGCGGGCAGGGTGAGGCGCACTTCGCAGCCGATGTGTGCCGGGTTCGCAGGTGCAGGTGGCAGGGGTTCGGGCGAGGCCAGCATCGGCGAGGTGATGCAGGAGAGGTCCACGGGCACGCCCATGCCGGCCGGCTCGGCCTGCGCACGCAACCGGCCGTGCCAGGGGCGAGTGGAGGACGCGCGCAGCAGCACCGCTCCGCCGGGTTCGAGCTGCTGCAGCTCGACCTCGTCGAGCTGCAGCGCGGCCATGCTCAGCACGGCGTCGACCGCCGGCCATGACAGGCACTTGGTGAGCAGGCCGTCCTCGGGCGCTGGCAGCGCGCGCAGCATCGCCCAGGGCATATGCAAGGTGCCCGCCTCGCCGCCGGTTGGCGCGCAGGTCTGCCCGATGGGAGGGCGCGTGGCGTCGTGGTCGGCCGGCAGCTGCCACGACATGCGCAGGTGCGAGGCCACGAGGTCCGCAGGCGCGCCTTCCACCCAGCGCCAGGACAGCGGCAGGCCGCTCCACCGCTGGAGCGCCCAGAGCAGGTCGTCGGCACGCAGCAGGGCCAGCGCGGCATCGGCGGCGTGCCTTGCGCGCGCCTGCGCCACTTCGACGCGCAGCGGGCCGGCCGGCGTGGCTGCTTCATAGCAGGTGCCGGCCGGAGCGGCCTCGGCGCTGCGATCGATGCGCACGGTGAGGTCGTGGCCGTGCCCGTCGCGGTGCGACACCGCGTCGTCCAGCCTCGGCGGCGCGCCGACGGGCCGGCCGGCGAACAAAGGAAAGTCGCCGCCCATGCTCAGGCCCGCCGGCTCACCATCATGCGCGTGAGCTCGGCGACCGAGCGGGCCTGCATCTTCGCCATGCCGCGCGCGCGGTACAGCTCCACCGTCTTGATCGACAGGCCGATGCGGTCAGCGATGTTCTTGTTGTAGATGCCATGGATCACATGGCCGAGCACCTCGCGCTCGCGCGGCGTGAGCGAGGCTTCCCGCGAACGGAAACGCGCCTGCGCTTCCTCGTCGGTGGGGTCCGCCGCGGCGAGCTCGCTCGGCGCGGCGGGCGCGATGCTCTTGCCGGCCGTGGAGAACGCGGTCTCCAGCGCGGCGGTGAGCGTCTCGTCGTCGAAGGGCTTTTCGAGCAGCGTGACGGCACCCTTGCGCATGGCCTGCACGGCCAGCGGCACGTCGGCATGGCCGCTCATGTAGATCACGGGAAGCCGAGCGCCGCGCTGCAGCAGCGCATCGTGCACGTCGAGCCCCGAGAGCTGCGGCATGCGCACGTCGAGCATGAGGCAGGCGTGCTCGCTGCGGTCGCGGTGCGACAGCGCGGCAATGGCTTCCATCGGGTCGCCCCAGGCCTGCACGGCATAGCCGGCACCGCTGAGCCAGAAGCAGGTGGAGTCGCGGAACTCGGGGTTGTCGTCGAGGATGTAGATGGTGCGGTCGGTCATGCGTCGGTACCTCTTGAAGCTGACGGCGGCATCGCTGGCGGCAGGCTGAGATGGAAAGTCACGCCTCGGTCTTCATTGCGGCTGAACCACAGCCGGCCCTGGTGCAGCTCCACGAAGGAGCGGCAGATCGAGAGGCCGATGCCCATGCCCGAAGGCTTGGTGGAGGCAAAGGGCACGAACAGGCGCGCCTGCGCCTCGTCGCTCAGGCCGCAGCCGTTGTCGCGCACCTGCGCATGCACCTCGTTGGGCCGCACGGCCAGGCGCAGGGTCACGCAGGGGTCGGCGGGCGGATCGGTGCGCAGCGCGTCGAGTGCATTGCGCATCAGGTTCACGACCACCTGCTGCAGCATCACCTCGTCGCCGCGCACGATGATGGGCTCGTCGGGCAGTTCGAGCGCGAGGCGGGCACGGCTGCGCTGCACGTCCCAGTCGAGCAGGGAGGCGCTCTCGCGCAGCAGGGCGGTCAGGTCCAGCCGCGTGTGCCGAGGCTGGTGGGTGTGGGTGAACTCGCGGATGCGACCCACCACGCGGGCGGCGTACATCGTCTGCTCAATCGCGCGGTCCAGCGCCTGGGCCTCGGTGGTGTCGAGGCGGCCGGTGTGGCGGTGGGCGAGGCGCGAGCGCAAGCCGCGCAGCAGGTTGGCGGTGGCGCCGATGGGCTGATTGATCTCGTGCGCGAGCGTGGTGGCCATCTCGCCGACCGAGATGACGCGCGAGGTGAAGAGCAGCTGCTCGCGGTCGTCGAGCTGGCGCTGCAGAGCGCGGCCCTGCTCGCGACGGTCAGCTACGCGCAGCAGGCGGTGGCGGGCGTCGAGGCTGGCGAGCTGCGCGTCCCACTGCTGGTGCTCGCCCAGCCAGAAGCGGGTGGGTGCGGTGCCACTTTCATGTGCGGAATGCGCTTGCGCCAGGCCGGGCAAGGCCTCTTCCAGGGCGTGCAGCGGCGTACCTTCGGGCAGATGCGGCAGCAGGCGCAGCCAGGCGGGGCTCGTCCAGGTGATGCGCTGCTCGGTGGCGTCGACCAGCGCAGCGGCGTCGTCCAGTGCGGCCAGCGCGGTGCATGCAGTGGCCGGTGCGGCTTGCGCCACCAGCGGACCACGGGCTTGAGGCATGGCGAGCAGGTGCCGGGCGGCGGTCAGCATGAAAGGTCCTCCACGAGGGTGTGCCCGTCGCCGGCCAGCGGGAGCGAACACACGACGAGATGCACGCTCCACTGATCGCCCAAGGCCGCCCAGAGTTTGCGCACGGCGTGAATGCGCAGGCGCACCTCGCAGGGCCTGGGGTGCTCGACGAGTACGGGGCCGAGTTGCACCTCGCAAGCGACGGTGGCGGTGTGCCCGTCCATCGGCAGGAGCTGGCGACCTTGGTGCGGGTGGTGATCCTTCACCAGCCGCATGTGGCACCAGCGCTCGCTGTGCGGTGTGACGGTCCAATGCAGCCGGGCCTCGATGCGGCGGCCCCGGAGCGTGAACCGCAGGCCCTTCGGCGTGCCGTGTGCGGTGCTGTGTCGCGGCCACAGCACGAAAGCCCAGGCGGGGCCGTCGGGCAGGGCGCATTGCGGGCAGGCGAACACCACGCAGCGCCCGCGCTGCCATTGATCGGCGGCTGCGAGCAACGCGGGCGGGGGCGTGGTGGCGGCCAGCGCCGTGTGCAGCACGCGGGCGATGGCCTCGCAGCCGCCGTCGTTCCCGGCGTCGTGCAGCGTGTCGGGTTCAGAGGCGGGCGAGGCGGGCTCGCGGTCGGTGTGTTCCTCCTGTGCGTCCGGCTGCTCGGGCGAGTCTTCGTAAGGCATGCCGCCTGCGTGAGGCTCGTCGTTGTCGCGGGCGGCAGGTCGGGTGGGCAGGGGCGTCGTGGGCTGCGGCAGGATCCGGGCCGGCTCGACCTGCAGGCCGATGACCATGGTGGGCACGAGCTGCGAGGCGGGCACGGCGAACTCGCTCAGCGCATGGGCGGCCGAGGGGAGCGTGGTGTCGGCCTTGGTGGGCGACGCATCGGTCTGGGGCTGCGCGCGAACGAAGGTCTGGGCGGTGGCGGTTTCGGTGAGCGGGTCGGCGGCCGCGGCCGGCACCTGCGAGGGTTCGGCAGCGGCGTGGGGCTGCGCCTGGCTCAGCAGGTGCTCGCCGAAGTCTTCGTGCATTGGGGCCGCGGATGCGGTGGGTTCGATCGCCTCGGCCACGGTGGCCTCGCCTGTCTCCAGGGGAGCGGCCAAGGCCACGAGCGCGTCGAGCGCCGCAGGCGAGGCGATGGGCCCGATTTCCATGGACTTCAGGCGATGGTCGCGGCGACGCCGGCATCGGCCGTGGCGCGCAGGACGAGGCCGGTTTCGCCGAGGGTGACCCGGTCCGGGTTGATGCCCAGCAGCTCGCGCAGGTATCGGCGCGCGGTCTGCTGCATGTGAGCGACCGCGGCGGGGCCCTGTTGCACGGCCTGTGTGGCGCTTTCGCCGATGAGCACGGCCAGCAGGGCGAGCTTCTCGAAATAGAGCTGCCGATCTCGCGCAGGGGCCGATGACCAGGTGGCACTGGCGCGCAGCACGCCCGCGAGCTGCCGCTCCAGCGGCAGCCGCATGGCGGACGTGACCGCGATGCCGTGCAGGGCCCGCATGTTGGCGGCCACGAAGTCCGCGATGGCGGCGCCGACGTCGTCCACGCAGGCACCGGCCTGCCTTGTGCGCCGCACATGGCGGTAATGCGCGAGGCAGCGTTCGTACAGCGTGCGCATCTCCTGGCGCGCCGTGGCGTCGCCGGGGCAGGCGGCGGCGAGCAGCGCGGGCGCGATGGGCTCGCGGGCCGGCTCAACCGTGAGCGCGGGCTCGTCGCCAGCGGCCGGGGTGCCGAGGTGCAAGGCGGCGTCGCACAGCGCCTGGCGCAGGCGCTGCGACAGCTGCTGCGCCAAGGTCGCCTGCGAGGCGATGCCGGGCTGCCGTTGGGCGCGGTTCGTCTTCTTCATGCGCGTGCTTCTCCTTGAAAGCCATGAGAGGGGCGCAGGGCGCGGCGCACCCTGAGGCGTCGCGGCGTGGCGGCGAGCGCGGGCCAGGCTTGCGCTTGCAGTTGCCAATGGCTGGCATCGCGGCCGTGGTAGGGCGCCAGGCCGAGGGGTTGGAAGCCGAGGGCGCGCAGCACCGCTTGCGCGCTGCGGTTGCCGGGATGGCACACGCCGCACACGCGAGCCAGGCGCAGGGTGTGGAAGGCATGGTCCAGCAGCCTTTCGCAGCCTTCCATCGCGAGCCCGAGGCCCCAGGCATGCGGCAGCAGGCGCGAGCCGATCTCCGCGTCGCCTTCGTGCCCGGCCATGGGCATGAGGCTGAACCAGCCCGCAAAGCGCGGCGGGGGGCGCAGCAGGGTGGCGTGCCAGATGCCGAGGCCTTCTTGCTCTCGGTACAGGGTGGCGATGCGCTGGAGGAAGAGCCTTGCGATGTTCTGTTCGTGCAGCGGGTAGTCGTCGATGAGGTGCTGGCGCAGGCGAGGTTCGCGGTGCATCGCCATGAGCGCGTCCTCGTCGCCATCGCGGAACTCGCGCAGGGCCAGGCGGGGCGTGCGGCACCAGGCCAGGGTGGTGGGTTCGATGCGTGGGTCGGTTCGCTCGATGGTTTCGCTCATCGCGGTTCCTCGTCGTTCTCGATGCGTACCGGCTCGTGCGGGAGCTGTCGGGAGCTCAGCCGCTCGTCCAGTCTCGATGAGTAGCGACGCAGCACGGAGGGGTTCAAGTTCGCTGAGGAGATGGACAACGACCAGCGTGCTCCTGCGTGACTTTCTGCCGCCTGGATGGGGCGCGTGGCGAGGAACGTGAGGTCGGTGCCCAGGGGTTGCTTGATGGAGACCTCGAAGGTGCGCGCGGTGTCGGCGGTGGGCGTGGTGGCAGCCAGGAGGTTGAGCTGGGTGGCGGTGGGGGGATCGATGGGCGTGGAGAGGGAGGAGGGCGGGGTGCTGGTGACGGGTTTGGTGGGTGGGAGAGTGGTGCTTGGCGGCGTTGGCAACGGGTCGCTGCGTGTGGTGGTAGGGATGACCTCGTTGACGTGCTCGGCGTTTGCGTTCGCTCCGGTGTGGTCATGGCGCCCGGCCTTGTCGCGCAGCAGGCGATCGAAGTCGCCCGCGCAACGGGCATCGGCTGTGGCGTCGCGGTGACGGGGGTGACCGTGGGCCCGTTCAGCGCGCGAGGATGTGGGTCCGGGGCGGGGGGGCGTGGCGTTCATGGCGTTTGTCCTCGTGAGGTTTCGTGCTCGGTGGCGTGCGTAGGTCGCGGGTGAATACGTGCACTTCGACAAGCTCAGTGCGAACGGGGTGTGGGGAGTTGGCGCGGCATCTGCCACCCC
>CBINBY010000092.1:0-18229 GCA_966248995.1 uncultured Burkholderiales bacterium
TCGTCGACTCCGTGTCCGACGTGCTCGAACTCTCCGGCGAAGCCATCCGCCCCGCTCCCGAGATGCACACGGCGGTCGACACCCGCTTCATCACCGGCATCGGCAGCATCGCCGAGCGCATGCTCATCCTCATGGATATCGAGGCGCTCATGTCCAGCGCCGACATGGGGCTCATCGACGAGGCCCAGACGCACTGACATCCGCATCGGCCGCCACCGGGCGGCCCTTTTCAGGAGCCTCCATGCCTCCCGGTGGACGGCTGGAGCTGGCGCGGGCCTGATCCGGGAGCAAGCCCACCCGCCCTGGAGCTACTGCTGCTCCTGCCCCGTCGACCAGGCCTTGCGGATGAGCCGGCCGCATTGCGCCGATGCGTGGCCTTCGCCTTCGGCGGTGCCCTCGCGTGCAATGACGCCGTAGTACTGCTTCGCCGCGTCGATCCACGGGTAGAAGCCAAACGCGCCGGCGCTGCTGTAGGCGCCGTCGCCCACCGTCGGATCGGTCTCGACCCAGTGCCCCAGGGAGTAGCTCCAGCTCTCGTTGCCCGGGATGGGCGTGTGGTCCGCCGTCGCGCAAGTCAGCGGGTTCGTGCACACGGCATGCGTGCCCAACTGCAACCTCAGTTTCAGATCGCCGGCCAGCATCTTGCGGAGGAAGCCGGCATAGGCGGCCGGCGTGCCGAAGAGTCCGCCCGGCGGCTGCGGCGACGAATACGTGAAACCGAAATCGCCCACGAGCCGCTGCACCTCGAACGCCAGCTCCGCGGAAGTCATGCTGCCCAGGCTGGTGTCGTGCGCGTGGCGCTGCATGTGCCCGCCGTTGTAGAAGAACCGGCCGTCAGTGGCGGGGTCGTGTACTCCGTTGGTTCCCAGGTTGAGACACACATCCACGGTGGATGCGGCACCGCAGGAGAACGCATCCATGCGGCTGTAGCCGCTCGTGAAGTTCAGATGCTTCACGTCGGTGTCCGTCAAGACTCCGTTGCGCAACTCCACGACATACGCGGCATACACCCACTTCGACGCCGAGGCGTAGTGGATCTGCGTGTCCGCGGTGTATGTCATGTCTCCGACCGACCCCGAGGCCTTGCTTCCGGCGCTGTCGCCCACTTCCCAATAGAAGGGCTGGATGGCCGTGCACAGGGCATGGTTGCGGGCCGTGTCCTGTGCGGCAGCGGCGCGCTGCTCGTCGGTAGGCCCGCTCGGCCCGGGCGCCGGTGCGGGCGGCGTGGGTGACGGTGAACTGAAGATGGGCGACGGCGCGCCGGACGGCGGCGGTGGCACCAGGCCGCCACTGCCGCTGCCGCTGCTGCCACCCCCTCCGCCGCAAGCGGCGAGCGTCATGGTGAACAGCGCGGCAAGCGCGTCCCTGCGGCGTTCGGCAGTGGCCATGGCGGATTCCCTCGCTGTGTCGAATGTGGGCGATTCTCGCCCCGTGCGGCGTCTTCGCAGAGACCATGGCAATCGCGCCGGCACTCCCTAGCCTCTCGGATTGATGGCCCGGAACCCGGGCCGTAGCATCGGCCGCTCCTGTCTACACACACCCTCGAAGGGAGCTATCCATGTCGCAAGCCTCCACCCTCGCCGCCAAGGCCGCCGAGAACGTGTTGCGCGCCGCCAAGCTGTCCAGCAACGCGGCCGAGAGCCTGAAGGTCCAGTTCGAACGCTCCTCCCAGACCCTGGCCGCCGGCTGGCACGGTGCCAACGACATCGAGACCATGTCCGGGCTGGAAGGCCGCTTCCTCTGGACCGAAGACCTGTTCGCGTTGCGCACCATCTCGTTCGCCTTCGATGCCGACAAGATCGGATTCCAGGGCCGCTATACGCTGTCCACGGGTCTGGTCGTCGTGGAGGAGGGCACCTTCTTCACCGTGCCCAACAACCCGGCGATCGGCTTTGCCGCCATCACGCTGGCCCCGCAATCCGGCGCTGATACCCGCACCTTCAGGGTGGCCGGGATGTTCACCGACAACGAGTGGCGCATTTACGTCGCCGTGCTCAACAAGCTGGGCCAGACCAGCCCCGCGCCCATGATCTCGATGACGCGCATCGTGTAAGCGGGCTTTGCCCTGTGCGATGGGCCGACAGGCGATGCGCGCGAGCCATGGTCATCGGCCCCCCACTGTCCTACAGTGGGCCGTTTCATCGATCCGGAGGACCGCGACATGCCCCTACGCACCGCATCCATCAGCCGGCGTATCGAGAAGAATGGCGCGGCGCTGCATGTGGCCATGATGCAGCGCGTCCACTCCCGCGGCGAGGAGTCCGAGCCATCCGAGCGGGAGCGGGCGCTGGCCGAGGAGCGCCATCAGCTCAAGGAAGAGAAGACACGGCGGCACGAGCAGGCGCTGCAGCCGCACGCCAAGCCCGACAAGCTCGTGCGCACCCACCACGCCGAGCCCAAGGACAAGCCCAAGGCCCGCAAGGAGCCGAAGGAGTCCAAGGACGCCAAGCCGGGCAAGCCCAAGCCCTCGCGCGCGGAAAAGCAGGCCATCAAGGCCGCCGCGCTCGCAGCCGCCAAGCAGGCGGCCCGCCGGAAACCGGCCAAGGCCTGACCCCGTTCCAGGCCGCCAAGCCTGGCAGGAAGGAGGCGAACATGGCTCGCTGCGACGTCTGCGGAAACGACTACGACGGCGCGTTCCAGGTGACCAAGGAAGGCAAGACCTGGACTTTCGACAGCTTCGAATGCGCCATCCACGCCTGTGCGCCGGCCTGCGCCCATTGCGGCTGCAAAGTGGTCGGCCACGGCGTGCAGGCGGGCGACCGGATCTACTGCTGCGCCCATTGCGCCGAGCGCGCCGGCACGCAAGGGCTGCGCGACCGGGTATGAGGCGGGGGGCCGTGCCGGCCGCCGTGTTCGTCGTCAATCGAGCAGCTTGAGGCCCGGAGGAAGCGACTCGCCGTACACGCTGCTGCGGCTCGCCTCGTCCAGCGTCGCGACCTCGCGCACGCGGTCGATCCAGCCTTGCGGGGCACGCGCGGCTTCGAGGCGCGCGATTACCTGCTCCCGGTGGTCGGGCGGCAGGTCACGTGCGAGGTCGCCGCTGCGGCGGGCGAGGTTGGCGGCCGCTGCGGCGGCTCCATCGCAACGCTTCCAGTCCAGCGCCAGCAGCGCAGCCAGCCAGCGCAGCGCCGGCTCGGCGCTTACCACGCCGTGGGCGCTGCCGTAGAAGGGCATCCGCGCGCCCAAGCGGCCCACGGCCCACAGTGTCCACACCCCGCGCCGGGGCGGCCGGCCTTGTGCATATTGATCGAGCAGCCAGTCGCCCACCTCCGCCTTGTAGGCCGCGGGCACGCGCTCCAGCGACGCCGCCACGCGCACCATGTCGTCCCAGCCGCCTTTCACGAGGTGGGGAGGGCGTTCGGTGATGCCTGCCTCGTCCCCGCGCAGCACGAGCGCGAAGTCCTCCAGCAGCCGAGCCTGCGCCTCGTCGTCCAGGCCGCCGGCCGCCCGCCGCCACAGCGTCCACCACTCCGCATGCACCTGCGCATCGTGTCCATGCTGCACGCCGTGTTCATAAAGCGGCCACAGCTGCTCGATGCGCCAGCCGTCCAGCGCATCGCCGTATCCCGGGCGCAGGCACCAGCCTGCCAGGCTGAGCCACAGCCGCTCGTGTTCCGCCGAGCGGCGGCGGCCGCGCTGACGCTCCAGCAGCGCATCGAAGAGCGCGCGCAGCACCGGGAGCGGCCAGCGCTCGCGCGGGCCGAGCAGCGCCTCCAGCTGCGTCCTGAGCTGCTTGACCGCCTTGGCGTCCACGTTGCGCCGCCGCGCGCCGAACACGACTTCGATGGCCTGCACTGCATCGCCGAAGCGCGGCGGCAGCCCAGCCTCGGACACCGCCGCAGCTCGTCCGCGCAACTGGAACTCGAGCTGCCAGCGCTGCCCTGGGTCGTCGGCGGCGATGCACTGAAGGTCCAGCGTGCCCACCTCGGTCAGCTGCGCGGACAGCTCGACGCTGATCTCGCTGCGCGCGGGCCCGCCTGTTGCGGCGCGGACCACGGTGGCGAGGGGTGGCAGCGGCTGTACCTCGGTGTCGCCGAGATCCACCACCTCGCCGGCACGCGGTGGAGGCCGCCCGGGTGCATCGGCTGTCGTCGCGGCGAGGTGGAAGCGCACCGGCTCGCCCACGCGCAGGGCGAAGCGGCGCCCTTCCAGCCGCAGCTCATGGCCTTCCTCGCTGCCGCGAGGCAGTACGCACACGCCGCGGCGGTCGTCGTCGCCGAGCATCAGGAAGTAGGTGCGTGGCGAACCGCTGGCGATCCGCGGCGCCAGGCCGCGCCGAGCGAGGGCATAGGCGACCGCGCCGCGCGCCACCGCCACATCGGGGTCGGCGTGATGCAGCGTGCGCACAGGCGCTCCACGCCAGCCCACCAGCACGGATTGCAGCCGCCGCACGATCGCCTCGGCACGGAACACGCCGCCGTTGAGCAGCAGCGCATCGGGCCAGCCCGCGTCCGCGTGCTGGCGCAGGAAGGCCGCGATGTGCCGGGTGATCGCCGGGTCGCTCTCGTAGGGCAGGCCCAGTGCGACCAGGCCGCCCGCGCGGCGGCGCAACGCCTCGTCGGCCGCGACGACGGGAAAGAAGCCGTCGATCACCGCGCGCTCCACCTCGTCACGCTCCAGCTCCACCGTGCGCGCACCGCCCACCAGGCGTGCACCGCCGCCGAGCAGCGTGACGGCCGCGCGAGACGGCGCGTCGGCGCGCAGCAGCTGCTCCTTCGCGGCGCGGCAGCGCTCCACCAGGTGCGCCAGCTGGCCGGCCGACACCCGCGGGGCCGCACCTCCCGCCTCGGCCAGCTTGCGCTCGGCGAGGTGGGCGAGCGCCAGGTCCATGTTGTCGCCGCCCAGCATCAGGTGGCTGCCCACGGCCAAGCGCTCCAGCCGGGGCTCGCCGCCGTGCAGCTCGACGCGCACGAGGCTCAGGTCGGTCGTGCCCCCGCCCACATCGCATACGAGCACCAGCCGCGTGTCGGCCAGCTCCCGGGCCAGCACGTCGCGATGGCGGTACAGCCAGTCGTACAGCGCGGCCTGCGGTTCCTCCAGCAGGCGCACGGCGGGCAGGCCGGCCTCGCGGGCGGCCTGCAGAGTCAATGCCCGCGCTGCGTCGTCGAACGAGGCCGGCACGGTGAGCACGAGCTCCTGCGCTTCGAGCGGCTGGCCGGGGTGGCGCCGGTTCCACGCGGCGCGCAGGTGCGCGAGGTAGCTCGCGCTGGCCGCCACGGGCGACACCTTGGGCACGTCTTCGGCGGCTGCCCAGGGCAGGATGTCCGCGAGCCGGTCCACGCCGGCGTGCGAGAGCCAGCTCTTGGCGCTGGCGACCAGCCGACCCGGCACCTGCGCGCCGAGCCGGCGCGCGAGTTCGCCGATCACCACCGGTTCGCCGCCGCCCCACGGCAACGCCGTGTCACCGGGCGCGAGTTCGCCCAACGCCGCGTGGTAGCGCATCGATGGCAACAGCGGCCGCGCGGCGACCTCTCCTGGGGCAATCAGCTGGTCGATGTCGAACAGCCGGATGGACGCTCCCGCATCGCCCTCGCGGTCGGCATAGGCCACCACCGTGTGCGTCGTGCCGAGATCGATGCCGATGGGGGTCCCGGGCATGGAGGGGCTCAAGGGATCCGAAAACAGAGGCGCTCAGGCCTCCGGCCGCTCGCCGCGCACGTCGTACTCCACCTTCCAGCGCTCGCTGCCGTGGCGGGGCACCGCCTCGATCTCCAGCGTGCCAACCTCGGTGACCCGGGCGTGCAGGCGCACCGGCACCACCTCGCCAGCCTGCCGGCCCTCGGTCGGCAGGCTGGCCGAGATGGCCTCGATTTCCTGGAGCTCGTCGGCGCTCCAGGACTCCAGCAGCGCGCCCACGTTGTCGTGGCGGCGCACCGACGACGCGAAGAACCGGAAGCGCACCGGCTCGCCCACGACGAGGCCGAGCTCCAGGGCCGGCAGCTCGGCCTCGGTGCCTTCTTCCATGCCGAAGGGAGCGACGCACAACGCCTGCACCGGCGGCTCCATGCCCGGCACCGCAGGCATGGCCGATTCCACCGCCACGTAGTAGGCGAAGGCCGTGCCGCCGCGAATACGCACCCCACGGCCGCGCCGCACGTAGCCGTAATACGCCGCGCCGCACGCGACGGCCAGGTCCAGGTCGGCCCCGGCGAGCAGCCGTGCCGGTGGGGCGTCTTCGCTCGCCAGCCAGCCGTTCAGCGTGGCGAGCACGCGCTGGGCCAACACGGGCGACTTCAGCACGCCGCCGTTGAACAGTACCGCGCTGGGATGGATGAAGGTGCCCCGCACCTCGCCCGCGCCATGACCTTCGAGCTCGGCCATCGCGCCGAGCTGGCGGCCGAGGAAGGCCGCGAGGTGGCGCGTGACCGCGGCATCCTGCGCATAGGGCAGCCCCAGCTGCGACAACCCGGCGCGCACCCGCGCCACGGGCCGCGCCGAGGCGTCCACCTGCGGAAAGAACCCGTCGAGGATGGCCCCGCTCACCTCGTCGCGCGTCAGCTCCGTGCGGATCGAACCGCCGATCAGCTTGCTGCCGCGGCTGGGCACCACGATGGGTTCGGATGCCGCGTCCGCTTCGCCGCCCAGCAGCTTTTCCTTCGCCACGCGACAGCCGTGGGTCAGCGCGCGCATCTGCCAGGCGTCGAGCGAGGTGCCGGCGGCGGCCAGCTTGCGCGCGACGAGATGGGCGAGCGCCAGGTCCATGTTGTCGCCGCCCAGCAGGATGTGGTCGCCGACCGCGACGCGGTGCAGCTCCAGGCTGCCTTCGCGCTCCAGCACGGCAATCAGCGAGAAGTCGCTCGTGCCACCGCCGATGTCGATCACGAGGATGAGATCGCCCGGCCGCACCTGCTTGCGCCACGCGCCGTTGCTGCCCTGGATCCAGCTGTACAGCGCCGACTGCGGCTCCTCAAGCAGGGTCAGGCGGGCATAGCCGGCCTCGCGCGCGGCCTCGACCGTCAGCTCGCGGGCGGCGGGGTCGAACGAGGCCGGGATCGTCACCGTCACGTCCTGCTCGGCCAAGGGGGCCTCGGGATGCGCATGGTCCCACGCGGCGCGGATGTGTTCGAGCACGCGCGTCGAGGCCTGGAAGGGCGACACGCGCTGCACCTCGGACGGCGCGTCGGCCGGGAGGATGGGCGCGCGGCGGTCCACCCCGGCATGCGACAGCCAGCTCTTCGCGCTCGACACCAGCCGTGCCGGTGTCGTGGCGCCGCGGCTGCGCGCGAGCGTGCCCACGATTTGGCCCGCGTCCGGCGACCAGGGCAAGGCCAGCTCGCCCGGCGCCAGCTCGTCGGCATGTGGCAGGTACAGGAACGAAGGCAGCAGCGCGAGCGCGTCCACCGCGCCCGGCGCAGTGAGCTGCGGGATTGGCATCACGCCCTGCACCGTGTCCTCCCCGTCGCTCGTGGCGAGGTCCACCCAGGACAGCGCGCTGTGCGTGGTGCCCAGGTCCACGCCGATGGCGTAGCGCGCGGCGCTCACAGCTCCACCTCCGCCGGCGCCAGCACGCGCGTGTCATGCCGCTCGGCGAGTTGCGGCAAGCGGACCTCGGTGACACGCCAGCCCCGGTGGCTCAGGCTGCCACTGAACGGCGGATGCCCGACGACATTGCCCGTCAAGCGCACGGCTGCGGCGTCGAAGCCCGCGGGCAGGGTGATGCGGCTGCCCTCGGGTTCTTCGCGCACGGGCGCGATGCTGAAGTGCTCGCGCAGCACCTTGGCGCAGCCCTCGTGCACGAGGCGTGCGGCGGCGCCGATTTGCGCATCGCCATAACCGCCCAGGTCCTCGCGCGCGAAGTCGATGAGGCGCGCCTCGCGTTGCAGCAGCGCGAGCAGTTGCAGCGCGCTGTCGGGGCCGGTGTCCTTCAGCACGGCGGCAGGAGGCGGCGGTGCGGGTGTGTGCGTTGGGGTGGTGGGCCCGTCGCCTCGGCGGAGGGCGGCCACCTTGGCAGCCAGTTCGGCGTTGCCCAGCACGCCGAAGAAAGTGGCAAAGGCCAGGGACACGCGTTGCAGCAGCGAGGGAGTCTCGCCTGCCGCGCCGGGTGGGGTGTGCGCATGGGTCATTCGGTTACTCCGGTAGGGCGGCGCGCCAGGGGCGCAAAGGCGCATGCGCACGCCGCGGCGCCGTATCGATCGGCCGGCGCGATACCCGTCGAGGGGCCTGGAATATAAGCGGGTTGGGGTAAAGCCCGGAAAGCTGCGCAGGGTCAGCCGCACCTGCGTCAGTGCGCGGCAGACGAAGGCGCCCTAGGCCGCACCCAGCGCGACAGTGTCTCGTAGAAGCGATCGATGTCGATCGGCTTGCCGATCCAGTCGTTCATGCCGGCGGCTATCGCACGCTCGCGTTCGTCGGGAACGACGCTCGCAGTCATCGCAATCACCGGCAGTTCGCGCAGCGCGGTCTGTTCTCGCAGCGAGCGAGTCGCGTCGTAGCCGTTGAGCACCGGCATCATGCAGTCCATCAGCACGCCGTCAAAACGCTCCCGCGCCAGAATGTCCAGCGCTTGGCGACCGTTGTTCGCTACCGTGTATTCGATGCCCGCGCGGTGTAGCAGGTCGCCCGCCAGCTCGCAGTTGAACTCGTTGTCGTCGACGAGCAGGATGCGTGCGCCGGCCAAGCCGGCCGGCGTGTCGGTGGCCGCCGTCGCCTCGGGCGCGTCGCGCTGCAGCTCGAACGGCAGATCGAAGTGCACCGTGCTGCCGCGTCCAGGCTCGCTGGTCATCGTGATGTCACCGTCCATCAGCTGCACGAGCTGACGGCTGATCGTCAGCCCGAGGCCGCTGCCGCCATAGCGCCGGCTGATCGACGCGTCGGCCTGACGAAACGGCTGGAATAGCTGCTGCAGCGCCTCGGCACCGATGCCGATGCCGGTGTCGCGCACCTCGAAGGCGAGTGTCGCCTTCGTCACGTCGCGCGTTCGCACGCCGATCGCCACCACGACCTCGCCGCGTTCGGTGAACTTTACGGCGTTGTTGCACAGGTTGATCAGCACTTGGCTCAGGCGCAGCGGGTCGCCGACCAGCGCCGTCGGCACGCTGCTGTCGCATTCGAAGCGCAGGGCGATGCCCTTTTCGTCGGCCTTCACGCCGACGACGTTGCCCACCTGGTACAGCACGTCGTCGAGGTCGAACGCCGACGCCTCCAGCTCGATGCGGCCGGCCTCGATCTTCGAGAAGTCCAGAACGTCATCCACGATGCCGACGAGCGCATGTGCTGCCGCATGCACTTTGGTCACGTATTCCCGTAGACGCGACCCTTGGCTGGTCAGGGCCAGTTGCGACATGCCCAGGATGGCGTTCATCGGCGTGCGGATCTCGTGGCTCATGTAGGCCAGGAAGTCGCTCTTGGCCTGCGTGGCTTCCTCGGCAGCGCGCTGCGCCTGTCGCAGCTCGGTGACGTCGATCGCCATGCCACCCACGCCGTACGGCTGCCCGTGCGCATCGCGCAGCACGAACATGTGCGTCAAGTACGTGCGCGGGCCGAGCGGCGTATGGCGCTGCAGCTCCAGCCGCAGCGGCTGGCCATCGCTGATCAACTGACGATCGAACCCCTCGATTTCTGCTGCCGTCTGGGCATCGACGAGGTCCGCGTCGCGCAACCCGACGAGCGACTCGCCGGAGCGTCCCACCAGCTCGGCCAGCAAGGGGGTGTGGCTGAGGTAGCGCCCTTCGAGGTCCTTGGTGAACACCAGGCCCGGCGCGTGTTCGGTGATCGCCTCCCACGCGTTGCGGTGGCGTTGCAGCTCGGCGGTGCGGGCAGCTACCAGCGCCTCCAGCTCGCGGCCGATGAGCGCGTTCTCGTAGGCCGCGGCGAACTGCAGTCCCAGCAGGCGCAGCGTGCCGAGCTGCTGAGCCGCGAGCGTGGTGCGCGCCTGTCGGTTCTCCATGTAGAGCAGGCCGATTGGCCGCCCATGCAGCACGACGGGCAGTCCAATGATCGACTGCACGCCGTGGCGCAGCACGTGCGGGTCGCTGCCGAAGCGCGGGTGGCGCGCGGCATCGCTCACCAGCAGCGGCCTGCCCGTGTGATGCAGGTAGTGCCGCACGCTGTCCGGCATGCCGGTGTCGAGGGGCGGCACGGCTCCGGGGTCGAGCACGAACCATGGGCCGTCGGGCCCGAAACCGGCGCGTACGGCCCAGCTCTCGCCGGTGTGCCACAGCAGTACGCCGCGTTCGGCGGCCGCATAACGGCGCATCAGATCGAACAGCACCGTCAGCAGTGCGCGAGGATCACGCTCGTTGGCGAGCAGATCGCCGGCGCGCAGGAGGCTGTCGAAATCGAGCAGCGCCATCGATACGCTTGCGGAGGACGAGCCGCCACCCTCGGCCGGCCCATCATCGACTTCGAGCTGCGCGACCTTGGCCGCCGCTCCCCAGTCGGCATAGGCTTTCAGCGCTGCCGCCCGGTACGCGCGCGCGGCGCGCGCCAGCCCCTGCGAGGCGTGGAACGCGGCCGCGAGTTCGCACGCCAGCGCGTAATGGCCGGGGCGCTGGCTCTTCTGGGCGCCGTCGAGAGCGGCCTCGAAGCACGTTGCCGCCGGGCCGTGGCGCCCGTGCGCCCAGTGCTGCAACCCGCGCAGCAGGTCGCGCATGTGGCCGAAGTTGGCTGGTGCATCGGCGGCACGTCGCTCGATCCAGGCTGCCAGCGGTTCGAACTCCGCCTCCAGTGCCTCGCGCTCGCTGGGTAGACCCGCTTGCATCGCATGGCCGAGGGCCAGCGCGTGCAACCACTGCCCCAGCGCGTGGAAGTAGGCACCGGCCACAGCATGAACCATGCCGGGGTCGCGGCTGCGGGTAAGGCGCAGCGCGAGATCCCACTCGCCGAAAAGCGCAGCGGCGTAGGTCTGGTAAATCGTCAGCAGTTCCCGCGCCAATGGGTTGGCTGTTGTGGCGTCGCGGTACGCGGCCTCGTTGAATTCGCCGTCGTCCCACGACGCGGGCGTACGAGTCCTGCCGAGCAGACATCGCGCGAACTGGCGCATGGGGACTATGGCGTCGAACGAGCCGTGATCGCCGATTCGCTGCGTGACCTGCAGCGCGAGCGTTGCCTCGTGGAGCACTGCGTCGAGCTCAGGCGTGGTGTCCACGAGCGCTGGCATCCCGATGAAACGCGCCATTGACGTGCATTCGGTGTCACCGGCTTCAATCGCCCATCGGTAGGCCAGCCGTGCGTGCTCGACCGCCTGTTCCAGAGGCTCGAACCAGTGCGTGTTGACCCCAGCCAGGCAGAAGTGCGAACGCGCCTGCAGCCGCGCGCTGGGGTAGTGCCTGGCCATGCGCAAGCCGGCGTGCGCCAGCGCATAGCCGGTGGCCGGGTCGTCACGGAACTGGATCAGCGTCATGGTGACCAGCACCAAGGCCTCGGGCAGCACCGCGCAGCGGCCGCGCTCCCAGCCGAGCCGCAGCACCCGCAGCTTGCTCCAGTGGCTGATGACCGGCTGCCAGTAAAAGGCGGCGGTGAGGCTGCTGACCACCATGAAGGCGGCGCACTCGGCCTGCGGGTCGTTCAGCGGCGCCAGCTCGTCGAACAAGCCGGTGCCCCGCACCCGAAGCACGTTGTCGAGCGCGGCCAACTCGTGTTCGAGCGCGGCGTCCCAGTCATCGTCTGCGGGCACTTGCAGGCCCAGTGCCTGTGCGGCGCGCAGGGTGAGTCGCACCGCCTGCTCGTAGCGGCCGCGGTTTGCCAGCGCAATGCACTGGTGCGCGGTAGCCGCGGCGATGCGCAGTGGATGCGCACCCGGCAGCGCGGCCAGCGTCGCGTATGCGGCGTCGCCTGCGTCGTAGCGCGCCAGCCCGAACAGCGCTCCGTGTTCGACCAGCTTCAACTCGAGCTGCTGCGCGTCGTCGGCGCGGCCGCAAGCCAGTGCCGTAGCGCCATCGACAAAGCGCGAAGCCAGCGCGAACGCGGCGCGGTCCAACGCGGCGCGCGCCGCTGCGAGCAGTGTGGTGAAGGCATGGCAATGCTCGGCTTCACCCTCCAGTGCTTCCAGCGCGAGCAGCCAGTGCTCGGCCAGCGCAAAGGGCGCGCCGCCCGGGCACGCCCGCGCATGGAGCGCGTGTGCAATGCTGCGGTGAACTTGCGCGCGCTCGGCCACGCTTGACAGCTCGCGTGCCGCCTCTTGCATGCGGTCGTGGCTGAAGTGCAGGGTGTGCGAGGCTGTGACGGAGTCGCTGGCGGCGACGTGGCCGCCAAGCAGGAGGCCGTGCTGCAGCAGTGGCAGCAGCAGCGCGTCTATGCGTTCGGGCGCCACCCGCAGCACGTCGGGGAGCAGGCCCGTGTCAACGGGATTGCCCAGGCACGCGCAGGCCGCGGCCAGGCGCTGCACGTCCGGTGGCAGGCGGTGCAACTGGGCCACCAGGCCGTCGAGCAACTTCTCGCGCTCGGGCAAGGCGGTCAGCGCCGCGCCGTCCCAGTGCCATTGCGCGCCCTCGCGGTGCAGGTGGCCGTCGTCGAACAGGCGACGCACATGCTCCAGGATGAAGAAGGCATTGCCTGCAGTCTTGCGGTGCAGCGCTCGCGCCAGCGCGGTCACCGAGCCGCTTTCGTCGTCCCGCACGTCGGCGTTGAGCACGTCGGCAACAAGCGCCTCGGCCTCGGCCACGGCCAGCGCCCCAACGGCAATGTCGATGCAAAGCGTGTCGCCTTCGCGCACACGCGTCAGCATGCCGTGCAGCGGGTGTGTGGCGTCGACCTCGTCGTCGCGCCAGGCGACGACGAGCAGCAGGTTGTCTCGGCTCACATCGGTGGCGACGTGCTCGATCAGGCTGAGCGAGTGCGCATCTGCCCACTGGAGGTCATCGACGAACAGCACCAGCGCCTCGGTGTGCCGCCGCAGCACGTCGAACGCCGCGCCCAGCGCCTCGCGCAGCCGGCCGTGCAGGTTCTGCGAGTCGGCGCCCAAGCCGGCAGGTGCGCTGGCCTCCGCCGAGGGCTGGGCATCGTGCATCAGCGCGGCGAACTGAGGGAACGTGAACGCCAGCAGGTCTGCGTTCGAGCCCAGCGCCGCCTGCAACTCGTCACGCATGCTCTGCAGCGTGGACGCGGGCTCGCAGAGCGCGTACTCGGCCAGTTCGCCGAGCAGGTCTGCGATCGCACTGTACGGACGGTCGAGCCGGTATTGGGGGAACGCGCCCCTGGCAAAAACCGCGCCCCCCGTGCGCGAACCTGCGAGCGCTGCACTCACCAGTGCCGTCTTGCCGCTGCCCGCCTCGCCATGCACCGCGGCCAGTCGCGCGGCCCCGCCGCCGGCACCCAGCGCCGCGCGCAGCACCTCCATCTCGGGATCACGCCCGAACAGCCGCGAAGGTGGTGCCGGCTGCGCACGGTGATCGTGTCGACCGGCGATGAAGCCAGGCTCGTCGGCTGTCTGACACTGGGCGACTGCCGCGCAATGCTCGAGGTCGACCAGGAGCCCGTGCCCCGATTGATAGCGCTGCTCGGGCTGCTTGGCGAGCAACTTCATCACCACCGCCGACAGGCATTCGGGTATGTCGGATCCCCGCTCGTGCGGCGGCACTGGCATGCGCGTCAACAGCGCATGCAACAACTCCAGAGGGTCAGAGGAGACGAACGGCGGCTCGCCGCACAACAACGCGTAGATGATGGCGCCGAGCGCGTAATGATCGGCGCGGAAATCGGCGCCGATGCCCATGCGCCCGGTGAGCTCGGGGGCGCCGTAAGGCAGCGCACGGCCCAGCTGTGCAGCGTGGCGGAACCCTGCGTCGATGCGGCCCTGGACCACCGCGGCGCCGAAGTCGATCACCGTCACCGCCCCGGTGTCGACGTCGAAAACGATGTTGCCCGGGTGCAAGTCGCCATGCAGCACGCCGGCACGATTGACGTCGTCAACGATGCGCGCCAGCGCGAGCGCGACTTGCGCCCAGCGGCGCATATCGGGAGGCAGTGTGGTCATCGCCTCGCTCAGCGCGAGGCCGGGCGCACGCTCCTGCACCAGCACACCGGCGCCGTGGTCGACGTGCAGCAGCCGCGGCACGCCGGGCACGTGGGCCAACAGCTTGAGGACTTGCGCCTCGGCGCGCACGCAAGCACAAGCGGTGGCGTCGGTGTCATCGGCCGCGCACTTCGTGATGCTTGGGATGGCGTCATCGCCCCATGCGCCGCTGAACACCATGAGCTGCTTCGTGCGGTACAGCAGGCGCGCCTCCACGAAACGCGGATCCGCAACTATCCCCATGCCGCGCATGCTACGCCAGGGTGTCACGTTGACCACGCCGCCATCCCGGCTACGCGGCTCGTTGCATGAATGAACGAGGGTGCCACGTGCGATTTCCGCACTGGCTGGCAATTGCCATACCGATGCCTGGATCCCACGTTGTGAGCGATTGGAAGATCGTCTCAGGGTTCACCCAGCCAGACGAGCCCGCCTTCGGCTGGGGAAATCCCATACGATCTGGCGCTCGCTTGGGATCACCGGTGGAGCAGTACAGCCATGGGTGCGAATGGAAGGGTGCTGGGCACCGCGCTGGAAGTCTGCGGCGGGGTGCCATCGAGAGATGACCTTCTCAGAGTCGTTTCCGTCTGCACCGTGATCACGATCCTCGGAGTCGTCGCGGCATCAGCCGTGTGCGCCCAAGACACACCACCATCGATCGAACAACCCGCTGCGCCACCTCAGGCTCCGACGCCTTCTGAAGTCGCTGTGCCGGAACGGCTTGAAACCGTGACAGTGACCGCCCGCAGGCGCCTGGAAAACGTTCAGGATGCACCCCTCGTCATGACGGCCCTGACGGCGGACAGAATAGACCGCCTCAACGTCAGGTCCATCGAGGAGCTGTCGACAGCAACGCCCGGGTTGATCGTCACGCGGGGTTCCGGCGGCTCCGGGGCCGACTTCAGGCTGCGCGGCATCGGTTCCACCTTCACGAGCGTGGGGATCGAGCAGTCTGTCGCCGTCATCGTCGATGGTGCCTACTACGGACAAGGCCGCATGATCGACGAAGGTTTCGATGACCTGAAGCGAGTCGAAATCCTCAAAGGCCCGCAGGCTCTCTTCTTCGGCAAGAACAGCACGGCCGGTGTCATATCGATCACCACGGAGGATCCGGGCACGGAGTTCGACTTGAAGGCGCGGGTGGGCTACGAGTTCCGTGCCCGCGAAAGGAAAGGGCTGTTCGTCGCTTCAGGCCCCTTGAGCGACACCGTCCGGTTGCGAGTCGTGCTAAGCGGACGACACATGGACGAGGGCTACGTGCGCAACGAAGCCGCACCCGGCACCTACACCACCACTGACGCGGCCACGGGGGTATCGACGAGCCACCCCGTGTCCGCGCCCGGTGAGCGAGATCTGCCTGCGAACCGTTCCCTGTTCGGCCGCCTCACGGCGACTTACGCACCACGCAACCATCTCAAGCTGACGCTCAAAGCCTCGGCAGGCACGCACCGCAGCGGCAGTTCCACCTGGAACGACAAGCTTTGGAAGTGCCCGTCCGGCTCGACGACCAGCCATCCGCCTACGCCCTGCGGCAATGGCTTCGTCGTGCAGCAGAATCCCGTGCCGCCTGACATCGCCGCCACGCGACCCGATCTCAACCGATACGGCGGCCAGCTGTACTCCCTCTACAAGTCGAGCGCACTGACCGCGCGCGTCGACTACGAAGGCGAAAAGTATTCGCTGGTTTCGATCACGAACGGCCAGTACATGGAGCACTCCGAGGCCAGCGACTACGACTTCACGGGTGCGCCATTCATCTATGCCGACGGGAACACCGACCACCGGGCGTTCTCCCAGGAACTGCGCCTCCATACGAAGTGGCATGCCCCGGTCAACTACATGCTGGGGATGCTCTACCAGCGCACCAAGCTGAACTTCACGCGAACCCCCTTGATCCTCGGCTCCGAGAACTCGGCGGCGGACCCGGTACACCGATACGCCACATACAACCAGGTCTCGGCCACGCGCGGCGAAACGAAGGTCATCTCCGGTCAGGTGATCTGGGCGGCCCGACCTGGCGTGGAAGTCGCCGCCGGAGCCCGCTATACCGACGAAGCAAAGCGATCGTTTTTCGTCCAGCCGTACGTCAACCCCACGGTGGCCGGTATCTACGCGCTCAACCAGCGGCTCGAGAGCGACCAGCATTTCCATAACCTCTCGCCGGAGGTCTCGTTGAGATGGAAGCCGAGGGAGGACGTGACGACTTATGCCGCGTGGAAGGCGGGCTACAAATCGGGAGGCTTCTCCAACAGCGGAATCCAATCTCTCCTTGGCAGTTCGATCGATACGTTCACTTTCAAACCCGAAAAAGTCAAAGGCATCGAGGCCGGCGTCAAGGCGACGCTGTTGGATCAACGGCTGCACGTGAACTTGGCGGCCTATCGTTATGCCTATTCCGACCTGCAACTTGAGTTCTTCAACACGCCAACGCTTGTCGTCATCACCACGAACGCCGGTTCGGCAACGACCAATGCAACTGGATTCCGGAACCGTACCTGAGTCGTTTCGCCGATGCACAGTCACAGGCGTGGACGCTTGCCAGCAATATCGACACAACGGCCCAAAATGATTGGAACCCAGGCGCCTTGTCATCTCGGTATCACGCCCCATCCCGTGGCCCGCTTGACGCCCCCACCGAATGGCCGCTGTACCGCCTGAACCCCGCCGTGCGCGTCGCCACCGATGAGCCCATTGAACGCACGGGCATCTACCTTCCGGACGCCGACGACAGCTGTGCGGCCTTCTTGTACGAGGGCTACGGCGGCGCGCCACAAGCCACGATTGGCTACAACCCGCAAACCATGCAGAACATCGGCATGGCCGACACCGTATGGACCCTCATCGAGCGTGTGTCCGACACGGGCGGCGGCGCTACCAACGAAGGCGACCCCACGAGAACGGGCCTGCGCATGCGCTGCGAAGCCAACCAGCCCTGCCCGCGCGAGGGTTACTGGTTCACCCCCGCCAAGTTGGGCAGCCGGCGCCACTTCAAGCAAGGCGAGGTGATGCCCGCGTTCAAGACCGATTGGGGCCTGACGATCTGGCAATGGGACGAGACGCAATGAAGATCGGCCCTTGATCGCCAAACCCTGCGTTCCCTCGAAGGCATCGGCCAACGCACCCGCCGACCGAATGCATCAACGCCACTCTGCCCGATCCGACGCAAGCATGGATTCAGTGAGAAATTCGATGCGTTCGTACCGGATCAGTAATACCGAAACGAGAATTGCAGTTCGACAGTTCTGGGCGGCAACAGTAGCGCCGTCTGATCCGCCAGCGTACCCGTGGGGCCACCGGGAGGGCTGCCGCTGAATGGTGTGTCGGCGGCGTAACTGACGATGAACCTGTTCGTCAGGTTCTTCCCGATCAAGGCGAGCTGAGTCCGCCGGTTTTCCGACTGCAGACGAATCGCGGCGTCCAGCCGTGCGTACGACGGTTGCACGTCGAGAGGCTGGCCGAGAGGCGAGACGGAATAGCTGCTGCTGTAGCTCACATCGGCCGAGACGCCGAGCACCAGACCGCCCCCGATCGGGGGTCATGGTCGAACCCCACGGTTCCCGTCCACCTCGGGGCATCGATCAGCGGCTTGCCGCTGCGATCCTGCAGCGGCGTGTTGTTGGGCGGGGGGCCGACCCGGTTGCAGCCGTCCGCCTGTGTCTGTCCTGCATAGCAGGCAACCATGAAGTCCCCGTAGCGGGCGACGTTGTGTTGAACGGAGCCCCGCAACCTGAGACCCTGTGTGCCCGGAGGGAGGAACTCTGCCTCGATCTCGAAACCCTTATGGATAGTCCCGTGTTTGGCCAAGGAAAGCCGTTCGTGCATTTCCCGCATACCCCAACGCCCACGCTTCGCCGTGGGTCAGTCGGATGTAGGCCTCATTGAGTGTTTGCAACGTCGAGCGGAAGTTGGGCAATACCACGTCGCCCCAGCTCACGTCGTACTGCTCCCACAGTGGACGCCGGCGGTAGCCCGGCGGCAAATGGCTCATTAAATCGGCCAGGGCTTCCTCGGCCGCTTTCACCATGTCGGCAAACGCATCGCGCATGCGCTCGAAGTACACCGCCGAGCTGTAGCGCTCCAGCAGATAGATCTCTTGGGGTATGAGTGGCGTCGCCATGGCTACCTCACTTCTTGCTCTCGTACCAGTTGTTCTTCAGCACCGGTACGCCGGTCAGATCGACACCACCAAAGCTGCCGTAGCCCCAGCCGGTGGGCTGGCGGCGGTGACCTGCCCGCCGTTTTTCGTCTTCCAGGAACCGATGGTTAGCATCGAGACCT
>CBINBY010000093.1:0-18026 GCA_966248995.1 uncultured Burkholderiales bacterium
GCGTCAGCGGAGCGGGCGTCAGCGGAGCGGGCGTCAGCGGAGCGGGCGTCAGCGGAGCGGGCGTCAGCGGGGGCCGGTTGGGCGAGTGGAGCCAGCGCGCACGCAACGAGCACCGTCAGGAAAAGCAGCGCCACCAGGGTCGAACGCCGCTCATGCATGACCATCAACGGCCTCCTCGAAGCACGAGCACCGCGACCGCCGAGCACACCGCGCCCAGCACGGCGAGGCCCACGCCTTCGTGCAGCACCGTGGTGGCCACGCCGCGCGCTTCGGCCGCCACGAGCACGGTGTTGCGTACGACGTTGCCGGCGAGCACCACGAACCCGAGGGCGGGCAGGCGGCGGGCGAAGCGCGCATCGCCCAGGCCGGCAGCCAGGGCCGCGACGCAGGCGGTGAAGTAGGCCATCCACGCCATCTGCACGCCCGAGCACGGCGCGTCCACGATGACCAGGCGGCCTTCCACCTCCATGGCGGAGCCGCTGCGTGCCGCGGCCCATCCGGCGAGTTGCAGGAGCCGGCTGCTCAGCTCGGCCGTCGCCACGCGCAGCGGGTAGCCCGCGTAGAACTGCAGCGACGAGATCACGGGCAGTGCGAGCACGGCCAATCCCGCGAGCGGCAGCATCGGGCGGCCGGGCGGCATGAAGGCGCGCAGCCCGGCGGGCAAAGCCAGCGCGGCCAACAACGCGCCTGCCAGCGGCGGGGCGACGAAGACGGCGAGCGTGGCGGCCACGCTCATTCCAAGCGCGATGGCGAGCCAGCCGGGCGTGGGATCGCGCCGCAACGCGGGGGCGATGCGCCACACGGCCCACGCGAGCGCGGCCACGGCGGCGAGCCCCAGCGGGTCGTCCGAGCCGTCGGCCAGTCGGGTTGCGGCCCACCGCCAGTGGGGCCACAGTGCCGCCGCCTGGAGCGCGAGCCAGGCCGCGGGCGGGCAGGCCTGTAGGCGCTGGCGCCAGCGGCCCAGGGGCGAGGTAGCGATGGAGGATGTCATGTCGTTCTCGCTCACCCGCGACGGCGCGACACCACGGTCGCCGCCACGACCAAGCCCACCACGAGCAGCGCCAGCCACGCCGAGGGTTCAGGGGTGCTCGGCACTTCGGCGCCGATCGCCAGCGCGCTCACGCCTTCGGGCAGCGGCGACGGCTGGTCCACCGTGGGGGTGCCGGGCGCATCGGCGTTGTGCACGCGCTGGTCGACCGCGATGAAGCTCGTGTACTGCGTCAGCAGCCCGTACTGCAGGCCCAGCGCGGTGATGGCTTCCTTCTGGGGCTGGCCGCCTTCCAGCGCTTCCTGATCCGATAGGTTTTCGATGCGCCGGCGCGCCCAGAGGTGGCGCAGCGCCATGGCGCCGGGTCGCTCGGCGGTGTCGGCCGCTGCCTCGCCGCGCCACGGGCCCTGTGGCGTGAGGCCTTCGACCACGAGGCGTGCGTCCTTCGGCAGCAGGCCGTCGCCTCGCCACTTGCCGAACACCACCACCGGCCGGCCGCTCAGCACGTCGGGCAGGGCCTGCGGCTCCACGTCGTAGGTGTCGAGACCTTCGAAGCGCGCCGTCACCCGCGTGAGCACGGGCGAGTCGATCATGCGGCGCAGCCGCTCGGCCTGTTCCGCCGCAAGCTCGGGGCGGGTGACGATGAAGGCTTCGCCCTGGCCGGCGCGCGCCATGCCTTCGATCAGGTGGCGGTTCACACTGCTGCCGATGCCGAAAGCGAACAGGTTGGATTGCCCGAGTTGCTGGCGCACCAGCTGGAAGACCCCGCTCTCCACGGCGACGAAGCCGTCGGTGACGACGACGACGATGCGCGAGACATCGGGCGTCTTGGGCAGCGCGGCGATGCGCTTGAGCGCCGGCACGATCTCGGTGCTGCCGCCGCCGGCGGTCTCGCGTAGCAGGTGCAAGGCCTGGTCGATGTTCGCCGTGGTGGCCGGCACCGACTGCGGCGCGAGCATGCGACTGCCGCCCGAGAACAGCATCACGTTGAAGCTGTCGCTGGGACGCAGGCCGCCAATCAGGTGCTCCAGCAGGACCTTGGCCGTCTCCAGTGGAAAGCCGTGCATGGAGCCGGAGACGTCGACCACGAAGATGTACTCGCGCGGGCTCACCTGCTGCACGGGCACCGCGTGCGGCGGCTCCACCATCGCGAGGAAGAAGTTCTCCTGCGGGCCGCGGTACAGCATCAGGCCCGATTCGATGCGCTCGCCGGCCAGCCGGTAGTGCAGGATGAAGTCGCGGTCATGGTGCGCCTTGGCGGGTGTCGCGGGCAGCGTCACGCGGGCCTGTGTGTGGCCCAGGCCCTCGACCTCGATGGGATGCGAGGGCGAGGCGATTTCCTTCAGCGGCAGCGGGGTGTCCAGGACCACCTTGAGCTGGAAGGCCGACGCGGGCGGCACGCCGGCGCGCAGGTAGGGCGTCGCCACCCAGCGCTCGCTGGCCGCGGCGCCTTGCGGGCTGTTGTAGCGCGGGCCCACGGCCGTGGGGAACACGAAGGCGTACTGCCCCTCGGTGGGGGCCAGCAGCTCGGTGTAGCGCAGCTCCACGGCCACGTCGTCGCCCGGCAGGATGTGGGCCACGTTCATCTCGAACACGTTGGGCCGTTGCTGCTCCAGCAGGGCGGCGGTCTTGCCCTGGCGTTTGGCACCGTCGTACTCGATGCGCGCCTGCTGCTTCTCGCGGATGCGCGCGGTCAGCACGCGGTCCCCGAGCCGCACGGTGAGCGCATGCACGGCGGCCTGCGTGGAGCCGGGGAAGACGTAGCGTGCTTCGATCGGTCGCTGGCCCTCGTTGCGGTAGTGCTGCGTCACGGTCACGTCGGCGATCACGCCCGCGATCCGCACGTCCACCGACGTGGATTTCAGCGGCAAGCGGTCGGTGCCCGGATCGCCTCCTTCCACGAGGAAGTAGGGGCTCTCGGTCTTCAGCGCCTGCGCATCGTCGGCGCGCGTGGGCGGGCTCACGGTGAGCAGCAGGGCGGCCACGAGCGACAGCGCGATGCACCACAGCACCTTGCCGACCCAGCTGACCCAGCCCCGCGGCCGCGTGGGATATTGAAAGAGGGACACGTCGTTCTCCCGGTTGTCGCCGCGCGTGGCGGCATCGTCGGGAGCATCGCGAGCCCGGGAGAAGCGGGTGCGAAGGCGAAGTGAAGGGTCGCGGGCTTGTGTGAAGGCTGTGTGAAGTCAGCCCGGCGAGGGCAGCCGGGGCAGGGTGAGCGTCGCGATTGCGCCGCTGCCGTCTGCGGCATTGCGCAGCGAGGCGCGGCCGTGGTGGAGCTCGGCGATCTCCTTCACGAACGCCAAACCCAGGCCCGTGCTCTTCTTGAGCGAGCGAGGCCGGGCGAGCGAATAGAACTTCTCGAACACCTTGTCCTCGGCGTAGTCCGGGATGCCGGGGCCGTGGTCGCGAACCGTGATCTCCACGCGTGTGGTGCGCAGCCGCAGCGCCAGCGTGACGGTGCCACCCTCGGGCGAGAAGTCGATGGCGTTGTCGATCAGGTTCGCGATGGCTTGCCGCAGGAGGAACCCGTCGCCCTCGACCCAGACCTCCTCGCCGGGCTCGACTTCCATGCGCACGCCTCGCGCCGCGCTGGCCGACTGAGCGCTGACGGCCAGTTCGTCCAGCAGCGCGCGCAAGGCCACGGGTGCCGGCGACTGCAGTCCGCGGCGCGATTCCAGCGCGGTGAGCTCCATCATGCGGTCCACCAGTTCCTGGATGCGCTGCGTCTCGCGCGCAATGTTGGCCACGAAGCGGGCGCGGTCGGCGTCGGGCATGGGTTCCTGCAGCAGCTCGGCCGCGCCGCGGATGGCCGACAACGGGCTCTTCACCTCGTGAGTGAGCGTCTGCACGTAGTCGGCCACGTAGTTGCGGCCAGCCAGCGCGTCGCGCATTTCCTGGTAGGCCGCGCCGATCACGCCCAGCGCCCGCCGGCCCAGGCGCGGCAGGCTGAAGCTGCGCTGCTCGCGCACGTACCGCACGTAGTCGACGATGAGGCCCAGTGGCCGTACCAGCCACACCGACACGATCAGCGCGAAGAGCAGCAGCGCCACCACCGAGGTGGCGCCCACTAGCAGCGTCTTGCGACGCGCGGCGTCCACGAACTGGCCGAAGCTCTGCACGGGCTTGCCGGCGCTCACGGCGCCGACGATCTCGCCGTTCAGCCGGATGGGAGCCGCCACGTACATGACCGAGGTTTCGGGTCGGCCTTCGACGTCGGGTGTGGTGCGGGCGCCGTACAGCCCGTCGAGTGCGCGCCGCACGTCGTTCCAGCTCGAGTAGTCCGCGCCCTGGCCGTGCCCGCGCGAATCGAAGAGGACGACGCCGCTGCGGTCGACGACGACGACGCGCAGCTCCACCCGTGTCTTCTCGAAGCCGAAGATCTCGGCCTTGAAGCGGCGGGCGTACAGCGACTGGAACACGGGTTGCAGGACCTCGGGCCGCAGCACGCCCCCAGTGGAGGCTGATTCGACCGTGGCGGACAGTAGGTGCGCGGTCTCGACCAGCGACTCCTCGGCCGATTCGCGGTAACGCGGGTCGATGTCGCCCAGCAGGCGGTACAGCAGCACGCCCACGCCGACGGCATAGGCGAGCAGGATGCCGATGAAGATGCGGGTGCGCGGGGTCACGAGAGGGCGGGGCGAGGGGCCCCAGGGTGGCTGGCGCCTCACCGCGGCAGCACCGCCGGGAGGTCCTCCGCCAGGGCATACCCGGCGCCCCGGTGCGTACGGATCGGGTCCAGCGTCGGCGCCACCTGCTTCATCTTCGCCCGCAAGGTCTTGACGTGCGCGTCGACCGTGCGGTCGATGCTCTCGCCCGGGTCGTCCCACACCCGTTCCAGCAGCGCATCGCGAGTGAACACATGCCCGGGCCGCGAGGCCAGCGTCTTGAGCAGGCCGTATTCGTAGCGCGACAGTTCCAGCGGCCGGCCGTAGAACCGGATCTGCCGGCGGCCTTCGTCGATCTGCAGCGGCGAGGGCGACACCGGCGCGGGCATGGCTGGCGCCTTGGCCGCGCGCCGCAGGATGGAGCGCACCCGCGCCACGAGTTCGCGCGGCGAGAACGGCTTGGGCACGTAGTCGTCCGCACCCAGTTCGAGGCCCACCACGCGATCGATCTCGTCGCTGCGCGCGGTGAGGAAGACCACCGGCACGTCGGCGATCTCGCGCAGCCGCTTGAACAGCTCGAAGCCGTTCATGTCGGGCAGCCCCACGTCGAGGATCACGAGCGCGGGCGGAGCATCGTGCAGTTGGGCCAGCGCCTCCTCGCCGGTGGCGGCCCAGGCCGGGTCGAAGCCGTCGGTACGCAACGCGTACTGCAGCGTGTCCGCGATACCCGGCTCGTCTTCGACGATGAGGATGCGCGGCTTCATGGCCCTGCGCCCGTCAGTCGAGGGGCAGGAACCCTTCGGTGGAAAGGTAGCGCTCGCCCGTGTCGTAGTTGAAGCCCAGCACGGTCGCGCCTTTGGGCAGATCGGGCAGCTTCTGCGCGATGGCCGCCAGCGTGGCGCCCGAGGAGATGCCGACGAGCATGCCTTCCTCGCGAGCGGCGCGGCGCGCCATTTCCTTCGCGGCCTCGGCCTCCACCTGGATCACGCCGTCGAGCACGGCGGTGTTCAGATTCCTGGGGATGAAGCCCGCGCCGATGCCCTGGATGGGGTGCGGCGACGGCTTGCCCCCGCTGATGACCGGCGAAGCGGCCGGCTCCACAGCGTAGACCTTGAGCTTGGGCCACAAGGGCTTGAGTACCTGGGCGCAGCCGGTGATGTGCCCGCCGGTGCCCACGCCGGTGATGAGCGCATCGACGCCGCTGGGGAAGTCGGCGGCGATCTCCTGCGCGGTGGCGCGGGCGTGCACCTCGACATTGGCCGGGTTCTCGAACTGGTGCGGCATCCAGGCGCCCGGCGTCGTTGCCACGATTTCGGTGGCGCGCGCCACCGCGCCGTTCATGCCCTTCTCGCGCGGCGTGAGTTCGAAGCGCGCGCCGTAGGCCAGCATCAGGCGCCGCCGCTCCACGCTCATGCTCTCGGGCATGACGAGGATGAGCTTGTAGCCCTTCACGGCGGCCACCATGGCCAGGCCCACGCCGGTATTGCCGGAGGTCGGTTCCACGATGGTGGCGCCCGGCCGCAACAGGCCCGCCGCCTCGGCCGCCTCGATCATCGACAGGGCGATGCGGTCCTTGATGGAACCGCCCGGGTTGCTGCGCTCGCTCTTGATGTAAACCGTGTGTCCGTTGCCGAAGAGCCGGTTGATGCGGATGTGCGGCGTGTTGCCTATGGTATGCAGGATGTCGTTGGCGAGCATGGCCTTGCGTGGGGGGCGGTCGAGGGTGCGGCGATTATCGGACGCCATAATCCCGCGATGTTTGCGCCCCTAGAGAACGACACCTTCCTGCGCGCATGCCGGCGTCAGCCCACGGAGTACACGCCGGTGTGGTTGATGCGACAGGCCGGGCGCTACCTCCCCGAGTACTGCGCCACGCGTGCCAAGGCCGGCAGCTTCATGGGCCTGGCGACGAACGTCGACTACGCCACCGAAGTCACGCTGCAGCCGCTCGATCGCTATGCGCTCGATGCCGCCATCCTCTTCTCCGACATCCTCACCGTGCCCGATGCGATGGGGCTGGGCCTGAGCTTCGCGCCCGGCGAGGGCCCGCGCTTCGCACATCCGGTGCGCGACGAAGCGGCGGTGGCGCGGCTGGAGGTGCCCGACATGGACCGGCTGCGCTATGTGTTCGATGCCGTCACGTCCATCCGGCGCGCGCTGCAGGGCCGCGTGCCGCTCATCGGTTTTTCCGGCAGCCCATGGACCCTCGCCTGCTACATGGTCGAAGGCGGCGGTTCGGACGACTACCGCCTGGTCAAGACCCTGCTGTACGGCCGCCCCGACCTCATGCACCGCATGCTTGCGGTGAATGCCGACGCCGTCGCCGCCTACCTCAATGCCCAGGTCGATGCCGGCGCACAGGCGCTGATGATCTTCGACAGCTGGGGTGGCGTGCTGGCCGACGGCGCGTTCCAGGAGTTCAGCCTCGCCTACACGAAGCGGGTGTTGCGGCAGCTGCGCCGCGAGCACGAGGGCGAGCAGGTGCCCGTCATCGTCTTCACCAAGGGCGGCGGGCCGTGGCTGGAAGACATGGCGCAAAGCGGGGCCGATGTGCTGGGTGTCGACTGGACCGTCAACCTCGGCGGGGCGCGTGCCCGCGTGGGCCACCGGGTGGCGCTGCAGGGCAACCTGGATCCAAACGTGCTCTTCGCTCCTCCCGAGCGCATCGAAGCCCAGGTCAAGCGCACGCTGGAGAGCTTCGGGGCTTGCAACAACCCTGATGGCACGGTGGCCGGGCACGTGTTCAACCTCGGCCACGGCATCAGCCAGCACACCCCGCCAGAACACGTGTCCGCGCTGGTGGGTGCGGTGCACGCCCACTCGCGAGCCTTCCATGGGGCCCGATAGTTCGTGGTTTTTTTCATTGCGAGCTCACTTCAGGCTTGACTTATCCCCAATTTTGAGCAGGCGGCCCACTACCTCAATGCATGTTGCAGCGCAATATGAGGTTCGCGCGGGGACGTGCTAAGTTGTTGATTTAATTGAAGTCGCGAGGGTGCTTCCAAAGCGGGCACCGCAAGGTAGCCTCCCACGAATCAACGGTTTAGCGGCGCTTTGTGCAGCTTGCCCACAAAGTTATCCACAAGAGCCGTGGACATGTCCGGGAGCCCCCTCAAATCAAGGACTTACAGCGTTTTTCTCTAGATTCTCTGTAGGTTTTTTCTGTATGCGTCCCATCGGGAAGAGTGACTGAACGTATTCGCGTGGCGGTGGAAACGCCTCAGCACAGCGGACTGGGCCAACCGCTGGACTACTTGGCATCCGAGCCCCTGGCGCCGGGCACCCTGGTGCGCGTGCCCCTGGGACGGCGCGATGTGCCGGGTCTCGTGTGGCCCGGCGCGTCGGCGCCAGAGGCGCCGGATGGGCTCAAGCCGGTACGAGAGCGCCACACCTCGCTCCCGCCGCTCGGTCCGCGCTGGTGCGAACTGGTCGAGTTCGCGGCCGCCTACTACCAGCGCGGGGTGGGCGAGGTCGCACTGTCGGTGTTGCCACCGGAGCTGCGGCGGCTGGACGACCCCCAGCTGGCGCGCCGGGTGGAGAAGCTGCGCAAGCGCATGGCGCCGGCGTCGCCTCACGAGGGGCCGCCGCCGGTGCAACCCCCGCTATCGCCCGACCAGGCCGGCGCGCTCGAACGCCTGGCTGCACTCGCTGCGTCTGCTGCGCCGGGCACCGTGCTCCTGCACGGGGTGACCGGCAGCGGCAAGACCGAGGTCTATCTGCGTGCCGCCGACGCGGCGCTGTCGCAAGGAAGGCAGGCGCTGGTGCTCGTCCCCGAGATCAACCTCACCCCGCAGCTGGAATCGCGCTTCGCCGAGCGCTTCGCTGGTCGACACATCGTGTCGCTGCACAGCGGGCTCACGCCGGCGCAGCGGCTGGCGCATTGGCTGGCGGCGCACCTGGGTCTGGCGGACCTGGTGCTGGGCACGCGGCTGGCCGTGTTCGCCTCGCTGCCGCGCCTGGGGCTCATCGTGGTCGACGAGGAGCACGACCCTTCGTACAAGCAGCAGGAAGGCGCGCGCTACTCGGCGCGCGACCTCGCGGTCTACCGCGGGCGGTTGGAAGGCGCGCCGGTGCTGCTCGGCTCAGCGACCCCGGCGCTGGAAAGCTGGCAGCGCGCCGCGGAGGGGCGCTACCTGCGCCTCGCCTTGCCGGCGCGCATCGGGGGTGGTGCGCTGCCGCGCGTGCGTCTGGTCGACATGAACCTGCTGCCCAGGACCCGGGGTGCCACCACCGCGGTGTCTCCGCCGCTGGTGGTGGCACTGCAGGAGCGCATCGCGCGCGGCGAGCAGAGCCTGGTGTTCCTCAATCGCCGCGGGTACGCGCCGGTGCTGCATTGCGGCGACTGCGGCTGGAAGAGCGGCTGCCCGCACTGCAGCGCCTGGCGCGTGTTCCACAAGCTCGACCGCACGCTGCGCTGTCACCATTGCGGTTACACCGAGCGCGTGCCGCGCGCCTGCCCCGAGTGCGGCAACCTGGACATCTCGCCCATGGGCCGCGGCACCGAGCGCCTGGAAGAGCAACTCGGCCAGTTGCTGGAAGGGCCGGACGGCGCTGCGGCCCGCATCGCGCGCATCGACGCCGATTCGACTCGGCACAAGGGCGCGCTCGAGGCCCAGCTGGGCGCCGTGCATGCGGGCGACGTGGACGTGCTGGTGGGCACGCAGATGGTCACCAAGGGGCACGACTTCCGCCGCATCACGCTGGTGGCGGCGGTCAATCCGGACACATCCCTGTTCAGCAGCGACTTTCGTGCACCGGAGCGGCTGTTCGCGCTGCTGATGCAGGCCGCGGGCCGTGCCGGCCGCGACGCGGCGCAGGCGGCGCGCAGCGAGATGTGGGTTCAGACCTGGCATCCGCAGCACCCGCTCTATGCGGCGCTGACCCGGCACGATTTCGCGGCCTTTGCCGAGAGCCAGCTGAAGGAGCGTGCGATGGCGGGCCTGCCGCCGTACTCGCATCTGGCGATGCTGCGCGCCGAGGCACGCTCGGTGGAGGCGGCGCGCGGGTTCCTGGAGGCCGCCTCGTCGCTGTCCGCGGGGATGGCCGAGGCGTCCGCCGTCACGCTCTATGCGCCCGTGCCGCCGGCCGTGGCGCGCGTGGCCGATGTGGAGCGCATGCAGATGCTCGTGGAGTCGGCTTCGCGCGCGGCCTTGCAGCGTTTCCTGGCGGCGTGGGTGCCGCAGCTGCACGGGCTGCGTGGCACCGGGCCGCAGAGGATCCTGCGGTGGGCGGTGGATGTGGATCCGCTGGCGATATAGCGTCGCCGGGGCCGTGGGGCATCAGCTCCCGGCGCGCCCTGTCAGGACCGGTTCACTCCCAGCACAGCAGCACGGGCTGATGGTCCGAGGCGTCGCTCACCTCGTCGACCCGTACCTCGGTCACATGCGGCGCGAGGTCGGCGCTGACGAACACGTAGTCCCACGTGAAGGGCGGGCCGGGGAACTGGCTCTGGTCGTGCACCGCGACCGTGGGCGCATGCACCTGCCCCGGATGGGCGAGCTCCCAGGCATCGCGCCACGGCGGCGTGGCGGCATCGATGGGTGACATCAGCCTCACGTGCTCGGCCTCGTCGGGCTTGAAGTTGAAGTCGCCCGCGAGGATGGCCGCAGCACCGCGCGCGATGCGGTCGAAGGGTCCTTCGTCCGGCGTGCCCGGCCGCATGGCCAGCGCGTGCGCCGTGGCTTCCGCATGGAGCTCGCGCAGACGCTCGACTTGCGCCGCGCGCTGCAACGCGGAGTAGTACTCGAGGTGCGTTGTCACCACGCGCACCAGCCCGAGCGGCGTGTCGAGCGTGGCCTCGAGCGCGACGCGCTGCATGCTCGGCACGGCGGGGTCCACGGGCCAGGGCAGCAGGTGGCGAAACACCTGGCGCACCGGCAGCCGCGTGAGGATCATGTTGCCGAAGCGGCGGCGCTCGCCTGAGGGATGCGGCGTGTCGGTGGCCACGCCGTCCAGGCGCGTGTAGCCGGGCAGGCGGGCGGCGAGTGCCGAGAACTGGTCCGCGCCGTCGCAGCCGGGCAGTTCGGGGTAGCCGGCCGCCACCTCCTGCAGGCACAGCACGTCGAAGTCCGCGAAGCGCCGGGCATGCGCGACGATGCGGTCCAAGTCCACCCGCCCGTCGGCACCGCGCCCCCATTGGATGTTCCAGGTGACGAGCTTCATAAGGCCCCCGCGATGGATGGGCCGATGATCGGGCCATCGGCCCGGCCCTGGCGTGGACAAGCCCATGCGGAGCGGGCCGAAGCGAGGGCTTCCGTAACCAAATGCCCGGGTACCCGGTGCGCGCGCCCCGAACCGGGCGCTGGGCGGGAACGGCTCGCTATCATGGCCCGCCCTGCGCGCCCGCCGTCCCTCGCGTCTCGTGTCGTCTCCCCCGTCGCTCAATCCTGCCCAGCTCGAAGCCGTTCACCACCTGAGCGGCCCCTGCCTCGTGCTCGCGGGGGCCGGCTCGGGCAAGACGCGCGTCATCACGCACAAGATCGCCCGGCTGCTCCAGGCCGGCTATCGCCCGGGGCAGATCGGCGCCATTACCTTCACCAACAAGGCCGCAGCCGAGATGCGCGAGCGTGCCCGGCAGCTGGTCGGCCCGCGCGCCGCCAGAGACCTCGTGGTCAGCACCTTCCACTCGCTGGGCGTGCGCATCCTGCGTGCCGAGGGCGAGCGCGTGAACCTCAAGCCGCAGTTCAGCATCCTCGACAGCGACGATGTCCTCGCGATCCTGAAGGACGCCGGCAGCAGCACCGACAACGCGCTCGCGCGCCGCTGGCAGTGGACCATCAGCCTGTGGAAGAACCAGGGCCTCAACAGCGGGCAGGCCGAGGCCGCGGCGCAGGACGACGACGAGCGCGTGGCGGCTCGCGTGATGCGGTTGTACGAGGAGCGCCTCGCGGCCTACCAGGCGGTGGACTTCGACGACCTCATCGGCGTGCCTCATCGCCTGCTGCAACGCGACGCCGAGTGCCGCGCGAAGTGGCAGGACCAGCTGCGCTACCTGCTGGTGGACGAGTACCAGGACACCAATTCCATCCAGTACGAGCTGCTCAAGCTGCTGGCGGGCGAGCGCGCCTACTTCACCGCCGTGGGCGACGACGACCAGAGCATCTACGGCTGGCGCGGCGCCACCATCGAGAACCTGCGCCGGCTGCCGCAGGACTTTCCGCAGCTCAAGGTCATTCCGCTGGAGCAGAACTACCGTTCCACCGGCCACATCCTGCGCGCGGCCAACGCCGTGATCGCGAACAACCCCAAGCTCTTCGAGAAGAAGCTGTGGAGCGCTTTCGGTGACGGCGAGCCGGTGAAGCTGGTCGAATGCGACGGCGAGGAACACGAGGCCGAGCGCGCCGTGGCTCGCATCCAGTCGCTGCGCGGGCAGGGCGGCCAGGTGGAGCTGAAGGACTTTGCGATCCTCTACCGGGCTAACCATCAGGCCAAGGTCTTCGAGAAGGCCCTGCGCAAGGCCAACCTGGCCTACAAGGTGTCGGGTGGCCAAAGCTTCTTCGACCGTGCCGAGATCAAGGACCTGTGCGGCTGGCTGCGGCTCCTGGTCAACAACGACGACGACCCTGCCTTCCTGCGCGCGGTGACCACCCCCAAGCGTGGCATCGGCCACCAGACGCTGGGCCAGCTCGGCGAGTTCGCCGCCAAGTGGAAGCTGAGCCTGTACGAGGCCCTGTTCGCCGAGAGCCTGGGCGCGGCGATCAGTCCGCGCGCCATCGGCGCCCTGCACGAGTTCGGCCGCTACGTGAACGACCTCGAGTACCGCGCCCGTCACACCGTGGGCGCCGAGGACGCCAAGGCCCTGCTCATGGGGTGGCTGACCGACATCGGCTACGAGAAGCACCTCTACGAAGGCGAGGACAACGAGAAGCTGGCTTCGGCGCGCTGGTCCAACGTGCTCGACTTCGTCGATTGGGTGGCCAAGCGCTGCGGCGGCGAGATCGAGAACGACGGCGGCCTCACCGTCGAGACCGAGAAGAAGAGCGTGCTCGACGTGGCGCAGACCATCTCGGTCATCATCAGCCTGGCCGAGCGCGGCGACGACCAGAACGTGATCACGCTGTCCACGCTCCATGCCTCCAAGGGTTTGGAGTGGCCGCACGTCGTGCTGGCCGGCGTGAACGAGGGCCTGCTGCCCTTCAAGAGCGAGGACGAGGAGATGACGCCCGAGCGACTGGAGGAGGAGCGCCGGCTCATGTATGTGGGCATCACGCGCGCCCGCACCACGCTGGCGGTCAGCACGTTACGCCGCCGCAAGCGCGGCCGCGACACCGTGGCCGGCGTGCCCAGCCGCTTCATCGCGGAGATGAAGCTGCACGAATCCATGGTGCGGGAAGACCCGCGCGAGAAGCTGAAGGCATTGCGGGCCGCCGCCCTGCAGCGGCTGGCGACGCAGGCGCCGAGCGAGTAGGGCTTCTGCTCACCTGACGGGTGCCGGTGCGCAGGCATCTGTCACGATGCCGCAAGCATCCGGCCGAGCACGTCGTCGCCGGCCGGCGGCAATACATCACGCCCCCGTAGCGGCAGCCCCCGCGATCCCGGGCTTCGGGCGGCGGGGGCCAGGCGTCAAGAATCGACGCACGTCGGGAGAAAGGGGTTTGCCATGCTTCGCTTCATCTTCACTCTGGCCTGTGCGGTGTTCCCAATGGCGGCATCTGCGCAGCAGGCCATCATCCTTGTCCGGCATGCCGAGATGCAGCCGAGTTCTGCGGCCGGGGCGCGTGAGGTGACCCTGTCGGGCGCCGGACAGGCGCGTGCGCGCCGGCTGGCCGACATGTTCGGCGATGCCGGCCTGTCGGCCGTGTACGTGGCCGATGCACCAGCGCCCCGGCAGACGGCCGAGCCGCTGGCCCAGCGCATGGGGCGCGCACCCAAGGCGATATCGCCAGCCGGGGCCGAGGCACTCGTGCGGGAACTGCGCGCTGCCCATGCCGGCCAGCGCGTCATGGTGGTTGCCGATGCCGAAGGCGTGGCCAATGTGTTGAGCGCCCTTGGGCACCCCAAGCACATTCGCATACCCGACCCCGACCACGGCAACGTGTTCGTCGTCACGCCTCGCGATGCGGGCGCGCCTGTCGTGGTGAGGATGAGGATGGACGGGGGCGGCGCGAGCTGAGGGGCCCAATCCGCCTCGTGGGTGGGCTTACGACCGTCCGATCACCGCTGCCATGGCCCCGGCCGTGGCCTCGACATTGCGCGAGTTCAAGCCGGCCACGCACATGCGACCGGAGCGCACGAGGTACACCGCATGCTCCTCGCGCAGGCGATCCACCTGCGTGGCGGTGAGCCCGGTGTAGCTGAACATGCCGCGCTGCGTGAGGAAGTAGTCGAAGTTGCGATCGGGCAGGCGGGCGGTCAGCACGGCATGCAGGCTGCGGCGCATGGCGAGGATGCGCTCGCGCATGGCGGCCACATCGGCCTCCCATGCGGCGCGCAGGCGTGGCTGGCCGAGCACCTTGGCAACCACCAGTCCCGCGTGGATGGGCGGGCTGGAATAGTTGCGGCGCACCGTGGCCTTGAGCTGGCCCAGCACGAGCTCGGCCTCGGCGGCATCGCGGCACACCACCGACAGTGCGCCGGCACGCTCGCCGTACAGGCTCATGCTCTTGGAGAACGAATTCGCCACGAAGAACGGCACCCCCGCGTCGGCCAGGGCGCGCACGGCGTAGGCATCTTCGGCGATGCCGTCGCCATAGCCCTGGTAGGCCAGGTCGAGGTAGGGCAGGAGGGCGCGCTCGCGCAGCAGCGGGATCAGTTCCTCCCACTGCCGATGCGTCAGGTCCACGCCCGTGGGGTTGTGACAGCACGCGTGCAGCAGCACCACGCTGCCCGTGGGCAGCGTGCGCAGCGTGGTCATCATGGCGTCGAACTTCAGGCCGCCGGTGGCTGCGTCGTAATAGGGGTAGGTGTGGACCGTGAGGCCGGCACCTTCGAACATTGCGCGGTGGTTGTCCCAGGTGGGGTCGCTCACCCACACCTCGCTGGCCGGGAGCCAGCGCCTGAGGAAATCGGCGCCCACCTTCAGACCGCCACTCGATCCCACGGTCTGCAGTGTCGCGACTCGCTGGCTGCGGACCGCTTCGTGGTCGGCGCCGAACAACAGATCCTGCACCGCACGACGGCAGGCCGGCGCGCCCTCGATGGGCAGGTAGGGCTTGGCCGCGCCTTCGGCGAGCAGCTCCGCCTCAGCCTCGCGCACGCAGCCCAGCACGGGGATGTGGCCGGCGTCGTCGAAGTAGATGCCGATGGACAGGTTGATCTTCTGCGGCCGCGGGTCCCGGCCGTAGGCCTCGTTCAGCGAGAGGATGGGGTCACCTGCGTACGGCTCCAGGTGACCGAACACGCCCGGCATCGTCATGCCGCTTCGGCCAGCGCCGCCTCGACATCCCGGCGCATCGATTCGGGTGTGTCCGTCGGCGCATAGCGCTTGATCACCTGCCCGTTGCGGCCCACGAGGAACTTGGTGAAGTTCCACTTGATGGCCTGCGTGCCCAGGATGCCCGGCGCCTCCGAGGTGAGCCACTTCCACAGCGGGTGCGCGTTCGCGCCGTTGACCTCGACCTTGGCCATCATGGGGAAGTCGACCCCATAGTTCATCGAGCAGAAGGACTGGATCTGGTCATTGGTGCCCGGGTCCTGGCCGCCGAACTCGTTGCTCGGAAAGCCCACCACCACCAGGCCGCGGTCGCGGTACTCGTTCCACAGGGTCTGCAGGCCGGCGAACTGGGGCGTGAAGCCGCATTGGCTCGCGGTATTCACGATCAGCAGCACGTTTCCACGCTGCGCGGACAGTGGGGCGGTCTTGCCGTCGATCGACAAGGCTTCGAAATCGTAGACGCTGCTGGTCATCGGGCACCTCGGCTGGGAATGTGTCGGACGATGGTAGCGTGAGCCGATGGCGGCCGCTCCCGGCCGCGCAGGCTCAGGTCGGGCTCGTGCAGCGGGCGGTGGAGGCGGTGCGCGCCGGAGTCCATGCGGCCAGCGCGGCGGCACCCAGGATCAAGCCTCCGCCCACGGCCAGCGACGAAGTCATGCGTCCTCCGCCCAGCGCCATCGCGGAGATCGCGGCGAAGAAGACCTCGCTGAGCATGACGACCGATGTCACGTTCGCCGGCAGCCGCGCAGCGCCATATTGCAGGGACAGGTTGCTGAGCAGGAAGAGCATGGAAAGCGCGACGGCGATGGCCAGCCAGCCGGTGTCGGGGGCCGGAGGCCAGGCAACGTGACCATGGCTTGCCAGCGCCGTGGCGAGCGTGGACGCCACCAGCACGCTGCCGAGGAACATGGCCAATGCCCGCCCCTCCTCGGGCCGCGCAGCCTCGCGGCGCAGCATCACGTTGTTGAGCGCGAAGGAGAAGCCTCCCAGGAGGCCCAGCCAGTCCGCCAGGCTGGACGGCACGGGCAGGGCCTGCCAGCTCACCCCTTGCCCGGCTGGCCACAGCACGATCGCCGCGCCGGCCAGCGCCATGGCGATGCGCAGGCCGGCCGCGCGCGTCAGCGGCTCGTGCAGGACGAGCCGCGCCAGCAACACCGCCCACAGCGGCATCAGGTAGAACAGCAGCACCACGCGCACCACATCGCCGATGACCACCGCCCAGTTGAAGCTGGCGTTGGTCACGCCCGAGGCCACCATCAGCACCCACAGCGCCGGCGTGCGTGCCACCTGGGCGAAAGCGCGGGGACGCAGCAGCACGATGGTGCCCGCGGCCATCACGTAGACGAACACCGTCGTCCACAGCGGATGCAGCGAACGCATCTCAAGGGCCCTGAAAGGCCACCATGAAATGCCCCAGACGAGGGCATTGAACGTCAGGGCCAGGACGGGCAGCAGCGCGCGCGAATTCAGCACCGCGCGATTGTCGGCGAGTCGCCGCGTCTCTTGAGTCAACGCAGCGCCGCCCCAAGCTGACTCACCCCCTCGGTGAGGCGGAAACGTCGAAGACGTTTCCTGGGGGCGCTCCCAAGATTGTTGGATTGCGGACCGCGGGGCAGACGCTAAGGTGACGCACCGCACGCGAAGCCACAGGAGGTGAACATGGTTCCCATCGAGATCTTCCAGCCCGAGCAGGTGTTCTCCGGCGACCCGCCGGCCCTGGAGCAGTTCGGATGGCGCTTCCTCGCCGAGGGCGACTCCTGGTTCACCATCGGCACGCTCAACCCGCTGCACAACGCCAACCTGCTGTTCGAAATGGCTTTCAGCCAGGCCGCCTGCGTGGTCAATTGCGCGACGCCGGGCGACACCCTTAGCCACATGTCGCAGATGAACAGCGACCCCCGCTTCGCCGACCTGCTGGCTGGGCCGCAGGCCCGTTTCTGGGACGCCATCATCATGTCCTGCGGCGGCAACGACGTGATTGATGCCCTGCAATCACCAGCGGTCGCCGGGGGCGAGCCGGTGCCTGCCGACCGGCGCCTGCTGCTCACGACTGCCGAATGGGGCCCGCCTGAACTGGGTGTGCAGCGGTACCTGAGCGATGAAGGCTGGCGCACTTTCTGTGCGTACATGGAAGCCAACTTCCAGCACGTGATCGCGCTGCGCGAGAGTGGCCCGTCCGCGGGCCGGCCAATCTTCGTGCATGGCTACGCCTTCCCCACGCCGCGGCCCGCGGGCGCGGGTTTCGGTACGGGGCCCTGGCTGCTGCCTGCGCTGCAGGCCTACGGCATCCCGCCGCAAGACGGCATCGTTCTCGCCCGGGAGCTGTTGACACGGCTGGCCGCGCTGCTGGCGCGGATGGCGGCCGATCCGGTGAGCTTCCCAGGACTGCACTTCTTCGACTCCACGGCTATCCCCCTCGATACCGCCTTGCCTGACGCCGCAGGTGCCAGCGGCGACTGGGTCAACGAGATCCACCTCACCCGCGAAGGCTGCCGCAAGATTGCCCGGCCCTGGGCGGCAGAGATCGAGAGATCACTGGCGGGCGGTCCGGCGCAGCCCGTCCCGGTGGTGACGCCATTCGAAGAGGCGCCGGCCTGACGCCCACCCTCCGAAGGCTCGCTGCCTCGCCGTAGGCACACCGCGCGCCCTCGTTCCTTCGCCAAGCCCTCGCAGGGTTCTTCAAGACACAAGCCGGATGCTCGGCCGTCCGTGCATGCCGGCTTTTGCTCTGCCACTTCGCAGTCGCGCCCACGGCGTGATGCAAAGCGTCGGTTTTCAGCGGCTCGATTTACGACATTGATATGTCAACGCTGGAATAACCATGTGCAATACGTGGAGTCGAGAATCATTTTGCAACTCAATTAAATGGTCTCTGACAAACATGATTGGATTCGCGGAAACGACAAATTTCGGTCAAGAAATAAATCCCACAGACAAAAGTCACGGCCGCTTCCTGTTGCTCATTCCCGCTGCTACATTCGTTGCCTCTTTGCAGTTTTTGCTGGGCGGTTTCAAGACCGAAGCGCAACACTGGTTCAATGAATCGAGGTTGAAGGTT
>CBINBY010000094.1:0-17026 GCA_966248995.1 uncultured Burkholderiales bacterium
CCGATATGGGGCAGCACTACGACCCGCGGGTCGTCGCCTACTTCACCTTCGCCTTTTACACGGGCATGCGGCCCGAGGAGATCATTGCGCTGCAATGGGGAGACATCGACTGGGAAAGCGCGCTGGTGCGCGTGCAACGCGTACGCACCTTCCGGGGCAGCGAGTCAGAGCGCACCAAGACCTACGTCCAACGCGACGTCGACCTCGTCCCGCGGGCCGTGCAAGCCTTGCAGGCGATGAAGCCCTACACGTTTCTCAAGCGCGATGAGCACGGCCGGGAGCGCGACGTCTTCGAGAACCCGGTCACCGGCCGCCCCTGGCACGACGAGCGCAGTCAGCGCGAGCACTACTGGCACCCCGCGCTCAAGCGCCTGGGCATCCGCCAGCGCCGCCCGTACTGCACGCGACACACTTACTGCACGGTCGCCTTGATGGCCGGCATCAAACCCGCCTACATCGCCGCGCAGGCCGGGCACAGTGTCAAGATGCTGCTCGAGGTGTATGTGCGCTGGATCCCTTCCAACGACGGCGGCACCGAGAAGGCCCGCCTCGCCGAGGCCATGGCTGGGAATAGTTCCCCAGAAGTTCCCCAGCGGAATGCGGCGCAAAAGAAAGAACCCGGTAAGTCGTTGTCGCGCAAAGACTTACCGGGCTCTGATGTTGGTAGGCGCGATTGGACTCGAACCAACGACCCCCACCATGTCAAGGGTGTCGACTTTACTTGCCTGACAACGACTTAGTGCGATTTCTTGGAAACGACTTCGTTATGACAGAGGGTATCCAGTCACATTGCAAAGGTTCGCCCCCGCCGCGGCCTCGGCCGCGCGCCGAAGAGATACTCAGGCCATGGCTGCGTGACGAAAGCGGCAAGTAGCTTGACGGGCGCCAGCCGCAGTTGGCTCATCGTGCCGCTCGGCTGGTTCATCGAGCATCCGTTCCAGAACTGGACGCGTCGCAGCGCGGACATCCTCGGCACGGTGTTCCTGTGGACGGACTACACGTTACCCGTAGAGGCCATTCGACGCGAAGCAAAGCGCCTTTGCGAGGCGTCGCCAAACTGGGACCGTCGAGTATGCGTAGTCCAGGTGACGGATGCCAATGATCACGCCATGCAGCTGCGCGTTCTGGTCAGCTCAGCTGCATCGGGCCCGAATTTCGACCTGCGCTGGAGTTGCGGGAGGTGCTGATCGACTTCATCCATCGCACGTTTCCGTACGCCTTGCCGATGACACGCGCGCGCCTGGACCAGTCGGCATCCGCAACCACACTGAGCGTCAGGCGCGACACGGCGGCTGTCGAGTGACTTCGATGCCAAAGAAAGGCGAAAGTCAGTTCGGCGTGCCGGCAAAGGCCAGTAGCGACTGCAGTTTGTCGTCTTGCTTCAAGGTCGCCCGTCGATCGGCTGCATGGCGGCGCTCGGCGACCCATTGCGCGTAGCTCACTAGCAGCTTCAACCACCATGCCGGGGTGGCACCGAGCGGTGCGGAGAGCGCCACGGTCCAGCGCCTCAGCAGGTCCGCATACCGAACAAACAGTTCATCCTCCAGGCTGACCATGGCTTGCGCCACACCGGGCTCGCCTTGGCGCGCGCAGCGGCCAATCAATTGGCGGTCAATTCGCGACGACTCGTGGAACTCGGTCAGCAGCACATGCAGGCCGCCGCGTTCGGACACCGCGGCTGCCAGCAGGATGTCCGTTCCGCGGCCCGCGATGTTGGTCGCCACCGTGATGCGACCGGCTTGGCCAGCTTGTGCAACGGTTTCGGCTTCCTCCCGATCCTGCCGGGCATTTAGCACGGCATGGGCCACACCTCGGGCTGTGAGCAAGGTGCTCAGCCGCTCCGAGGCCTCGACCGAGCGGGTGCCCACCAGGACGGCATGTCCTTGCTGGCTCCACGCCACGGCACGGTTGGCCACGGCCTGCCAGCGTTGCTCGGAAGTCGCGCTGCACCAGTCGGGCAGCCGGCGACGGCGGCTCGGGCGGTGCGTGGGAATGGTGAAGACGTCGAGCTCGTACACCCGTCTCAGCTCGGGGCCGACTTCCCGCACCGTGCCGCTCATGCCCGATAACAGCAGGTAGCGCCGAAAGAAGCGCTGGTAGGTCATGCGCGACAAGGTCTTGCGCTGCCCCGTGATCTCGCAGCCTTCCTTGGCCTCGATCATGTGGTGCAGGCCGCTTTCCCAGGAACGATCGGGCATCACGCGGCCGGAAAACTCGTCGACGATCTCGACCTTGCCCTCGGCCACGATGTAATGCTGGTCTCGCTCGAAGCACCACAAGGCAGTAAGCGCCTTCTGTATCAACTCGCGCCGCCACAGCGCCGAATCCCAAACTCCGGTGAGCCCCTCGCACAAGGCGTGCAAGTGCTGCTCGCCCCGCGGTGTGATTTGAACTTCGCGATGCTGGGTCACCAAGAAATGCTCGCCCTGGCGCATCTTCCCGGCCGTCGCAATGGCCGTGTCATAGAGCGCCGGCCCGTTCTCCGCGGGCTGGCTCTCGGAAATGATGAGCGGCGTGCGGGCCTCGTCGATCAGCACGCTGTCGGCCTCATCCACGATGGCCATGTGCAAGCCGCGCAGCAGCAGGTTCTGCTGTTGAACCGGCCTATAGAGGCGCCGCAGCGCCATGTGAGATCTGAGCGCACCGCCGATCGCGATGCGATCCTTCAGGTAATCGAACACGATCTCCTTGTTCGACACGTAGACGATGTCGCACGCGTACTGCTTGCGCCTGTCGTCGGGCGACATGCCCTGGGCGATCACCCCCACGCTCAGGCCAAAGAAGCGGTACAGGGGCCCGTTTTTTTCGGCGTCCCGCTCGGCCAGATAGTCGTTGACCGTCACGACGTGCACGGCCACCCCGCTGCCCGCCGCAGCACAGGCCGCCAGGGTCGCCACCAAGGTCTTGCCTTCGCCGGTGTTCATCTCGGCAATCACGCCTTGCATCAGGGCCCAGCCGCCCATCAGCTGCACGTCGTGGTGGCGCAGACCCAGCACGCGGCGCGACGCTTCGCGGATGATCGAAAACACCGGGATCAGTTGCTCATCGGTAAACCCGCACCGCTGCGCTTCGGCGCAGTGCTTGGCGAAGGCGGCGATAAGCTCGGCCTCGGTCAGCTCGCGCAGGGCCGCCTCGCTCGCGTTGATGCGAAAGATCACCTTTCGCAAGCGCGACTTCCGTGAGCGCAGGCTCGGAACGCGGTCCAACAGGCCACGAAGGAACCCCTCGACCGCCGATTCCTTGGGGTCCGAGCGTTCGAGATAGGCGCCGTCCGAGAGCTCGACCGCACGCCCTTTGAGCAAGGCGCTGGGGTTGGCCATTTACGCGCCCTGCCAGAAGACGTCCATCGGACCGAAGCACCAATCAAACATGGAAGTGGCTCAAGAAGAGTTGACGCCATCGACGGTGCCATTGGCTGGCCAAGGTCTCGCTCGAATGCTCGAACCGCACGTGGACGCGTCCGCCGAAGGTCGAGCCCGAAGCTTTGGGCGGCAGGCTGAGGTCGACGAAGAAGGTCCGCTCCAACAGCTTCATGCCCTTCGGGTCCTTGGGGTCGGTGGGCATCGAGCCCCCGCCCGACAGGCCGAGCGCCGCGGTGGGCAATTCGTCCTGCGCACTGGGCACTTCGCGCAGGAACGACGCGGGGTGCGTCTGGGGCACCGCATCGGCGAATCGAACTGACACGCCTTTCAGCCGGCGTCGCACCAGGTCGATGTTCTGCTGCGACACGGCCACCCGCACGATCAAGCGACGGCTGTCCAACACATAGGCCAGCACCTCGCCCCTCTTGAAGAACTGGCCGTTCATGTCGCTCGGCTTGGCCACGGCCAATTGCCCGTCGGCTTCGCTTCTGACAACGAGGCGCTCGCGCCGTTCGGCCACCCGCTCGAGCGCCCGACGTTCGTGCTCGAGCTGCTGCCTCGCGCCATCGGCCTGTGCCGGATCGGAGAACTGCTGCGCGCGGTAGCGGGCCTGCGCCTCTTCCACCCGCGCGTCGGCAACGGCCCACTCGGCCTCCAGGGCCTCGTCACGCGTCACCGCGATGGGCATGCCGGCTTGGACGATGGAACCCGGCTCGGCCAGCCAGCGCTCGAAGGTTCCGTTGGCTCCGGCGCGCACGATCGCCTGGTCGGGCAACCAGACGATGCCCTCGGCCTGGGTACGCAGTGGCAAGGGCACCAAAAAGATGACGATGAGCAACAAGGCCACCAGCGACAGCGACACGCGGATCGCATGGGATCGGCGACGGCCCAGCGCCGGGCTTTTCAGTACATGCTGCGCTCCCTTCCAGAGCGGCACCACAAGGAAGCCTGCGGCCGACCACAAGGCAAGCAGCACGCCGATGATGAAGAACTCGTTGGCGACGAAGACGATGATGGCCAGGGTCACGAAGATCTTGTAGACCCAGGAAGCGAAGAAATACGACACCAGCCAGCGCTTCTCGGACGGCGTTTCGTCGGGCACAGGCACGTCCCGCGCACCGAAGAGGTAGCGGTCGCAGAGGTACACCATGTACTTCTGTCCGCGCTGCGCGAGATTCGGCATCTCAATGAGGTCGCACAGGATGTAGTAGCCGTCGTAGCGCAGCAGCGGATTGCCATTGGTGAGGATGGTGGACACGCCGGCCACGAACATCACGTTGAAGGCAATCGCCCGAAGCAGGCCCGGCTCGACCAACAGCCAGACGTACATCGCCAGGGCCGCGAAGAAGGTTTCCACGACCATTCCGCCCGCGCCAACCAGGGCACGCCGATGCTTCGAGCGAAACGCCGAGGCGGCGGACGCATCAACATAGGGCGCTGGCGCGAAGACGAGGAACATCAGCCCCATCTCGTGCACGGCCCCGCCCCACACCTTGACGGCAAAGCCGTGCCCCAATTCGTGCAAGGCCTTGATGAATGGGAAGACGACGATCAGCAACAGCAGGTTGTCATGCGCCAGCACCTGGTCGGACAGATTGCTGGTCAGCTCGGTCCACTGCTGGGCCGCCAGCACCAGGGCTGGCGACACCACGGCCAGCCACAGCATGGCGCCGCGCCAGGTGAACAGCCAAGACAGCGCGTCCGCCCATCGCGTGAGAAACGCGTCCGGATCCAGCAGGGGAATGCGCACGCTCAATGGATTCATGACCCATTGCTTCCACAGCATGCGCCGCCGTTTGCGGTAGCGCTCGAACAACTCGGCCGCGGCCGGCGTCACGTCGCAGTACATCAAGTCGTTGCTGTGCAACTGAATCAGCAGTTCGACCACGTCGTCCTGCGTCGGCATGTCTCCGCCGGCGCTACAGGCTTCGTCCCAGAGCGATTGGACCGTCCGTGAGCCGTTCATGCGAGCGACGAGGGCGTTAGCGGCCGGCGACAGGCGGTGGTAGCGCCCGCTCGCCGTGTCTTGCAGCACGAACCAACGCTGGCCCCGGTAGGTGTGCGCATGGACTCGCGTGTGCGGCAACAAACGCGGACGCAGCTCCGCCACGTTGTGCCACGACTGGCTGAAGATGGGGCGGCTCATGATTCGGCGCAAGCGGGCTGGGGCATCACGGCAGCCACGTCCACAACCACACCCTCAGCCAATCGGTGAGGCTGTGGGTGAGAACCCACCACAAGCGGCGCGGCCCCACGCTGATCTTGCCGATGCCTTCCATGCCGGGGCGCAAATGCTGAGGCGATTCGGGCAGAGAGGCTTCCGCCCGGAAAAAATTGCGCCCGTCCTGCGGCGTGGCGACCGGCGTCACCTGCCGCACCACGAGACGGATCGGCTCGCCCACGATGCCCGACATCACGAGTTGCCCCTCCTGCCCCGACCTGACCTCGCGCACCTCGCGTTCGTCGACCTGCAAGATGACACGGTAGGCTCGCAAGGGCGCAACTTCGTACAGCTTCTTGCCCAGGTCTACCGGCGAGCCGATCAGCTGGCTCAGATCGCCAGAGATCACGACGCCATCGAACGGCGCGGTGACCTCTGATCGCTCCAGGCGCTGCTCGACAAGATGGAGCTGCGCCTCGCTCTGGCGGATCTGAGCACTGAGCACCTGGATCGCCGGGAGATCGCGGCTGGCCATCGCCTCGCGCAGCTTGCCGCGATACTGCTCACGCTCGCTGGCCCACTTGTTTTGCTCGAGCAGGAGTTCCCTGTCGTCGAGCTCGCACAAGACCTGCCCCTTCTTCACGACATCGCCCGGCCGTACCAAGCTGGCTTTGATGAAGCCCTCGAAGGGCGCGGTGACGACCCGCTGAACTTCGCCCTCGATCACGGTCTTGGCGGTAACGCGATAGTCGATCTCGACCAGCGCCATCGCCGCGACCACCAGCACGACGGCGGCCGCGCTGAACTTCCAGATCAGGTGCTTCGGCCCGAACAGCCGGCTCGCAAGCAGCCGCGCGTCGTCTCGCAGATGGGCAAGGTAGCTTCGTTCGCCAAGCCGCCGCTGCTGGATCAGCCCGGGCAGCAATTCGGCCAGTGTCTCCATCCAAAGGATGTCGCCCGCATTGAACGGCTGGCCTTCCGTTCGTTCCAAAGTGATCGCGCCAAAACACCGTGCCCCCAGCTGCAGCGGGACGGTGAGGATCGACAAGGCCGAGCTCTCCATGGCCAAGCGGTTGTGTGCGGAACCCGCCGCCAGGCCCACCGCATCGCCGGTCGCCGCAACCGCCTGGTAGTGGATAGGCACGAATCCATCGCATGCGGCTTCCATCGCTTTCACGTGGCTCTGGATGATGCCGGCCCGCTTCTCGAACCATGCCGCGTTGGACATGGCCACCACACGCAGCGTCGCACCGTCGGCCCCGTGCGGCGAGAACGGCTCCATCAAGCCGATGACCACGCGCGCCGACTCCAGATGACGCCCGAGCTGATTCGCCAGGTCGAACAGCGTCTGCTTGAGGCGGCCTTCCCGCAGCGCCGTGGCACACACCTCCATCACCGAGCCCATGCGCTGGAGCTTTGCGCTCATCTCGGCCGATTCACGCCGGTAGATGCCCTCGCGCAGCCAGGCCGCGCCCCAATGGACTTGGCGCATCGCCTGTTGGGGTGACGATGTCCTGCCGGTGTCCTTGAGTTCCAGCACCACCACGGCCACCACGCGCTGATCGATCTGCACGGGGTACGCCAGGTGCATGTGTCGCTCGGCGCCCTGCACGGCAGGCTTGACCACGCCTCGCCCTTCGGAAATCGCCTGCTCGGCCACCGAGCCGAGAAAAGACAAGTCGCGCACGACGCCCGGCCACAGCGCCATCGGCGCAAAGGCCTCGGCATCGACCGTTCGCATCAGTACGACCCCGGTGGCGGTGCCCTCGATCTGGCCGCACACCACCGCCAGCCAGGCCTGCCAGAACGCCTTGTCGGTCGTGGCACTCGTGAAGGCCTGCCAGTTCTTGGCATCATTTCTCGCGCCATCGTGCTCCCGCACGTCGGCCGCAACCGCCCCATTCATCTCGGTCCCTCTGGTCATCGCGTGATTTTTTAGGAGAATGGGGCGTGGTCACCACCCATCTTTCAAGGGGAGACTGCGTTCAGTTTCTCTGAATACTTGGCAACTGCCGATGTGTTGCGCAGAGCACTGGGCAGCCATTCGTCATCTTGTCTACAGCGCTCCGCTCCTATTGGGATTGGCATCAATCTTCACCAAGGGAATCACCATATACCCTGAAGTGGATGATCCATACCCATTCCATACCAGCCGCCGGCTATAGAACCCATCTGCTCATGCATTTCAAGACAAGTCACATATTCGCCGCGCTGACATTGGTATTGATGGCCACCCAAGCCCAAGCCAACCGCGAATTCGATTGCCTCATCGAACCCGCACAGATGGTGGACATCGGCAGCCCCGTCGTTGGCCTACTGAGCAAGGTCAATGTCAGGCGTGGCGACCGGGTCACCAAAGGCCAGGTGCTGGCCGAATTGGAGTCACGCGCCGAGCAGGCGACCACCGAATTGTCCCGCTTCAAGTCGCAAATGTCCGGCCCCATCCGCACTGCGGAAAGCAAGGTTGAATCTTTCAAGAAGAAATATTCTCGGCGCAATGAATTGCACGCAGAAAATATCGTCTCCGAGCAAGATCGCGACGATGCCGAAAGCGAAATGAAGCTGGCCGAACACGAATTGCAACTCGCTCATGAAAACCAGCAAATGGCTGCCCTGGAATGGCAGCAACAAGCCAGCCTGCTAAATCTGCGCATCATCCGCAGCCCGTTCGATGGCGTTGTTGCAGCCCAGTTTCTCTACCCCGGCGAGATCATCGAACCGTCCGCTCAGAAGAAACCCATTCTAAAACTTGCACAACTGGACCCTCTGCTCGTACACGTGATTCTGCCTTCGACGGCTTTCGGCAAGGTCAAAGTCGGAATGGAAGCTGAGGTCGTGCCAGAAACCCCCGGTGGCGGCCGCTACAAAGGCAAGGTGAAAATCGTGGACCGCCTCATCGACGCTGCCAGCGGCACGTTCGCCACCTTTGTCGAGGTTCCCAATTCCAAACTCGATATTCCAGCAGGCGCCAAGTGCCGCGCCACATTGCCCATTACCATTGACACCGCCCAGGAATCAAAACCGCTGAAGACGCCGGCGACCAAGCCCTGATGGCGGAAGTCGTTTGATGCGCCCTATTTGATCCTTCGCTGGCGTGTTCGCTGGTCAAGCATGTCCGGGGCCACCACCCATTCCCCGTTCCTATTGACCAGGCTTGCGTTCAGCTTGGCATTGGGACCGGGCACCAGCTCTCGCTCGATCTCGGGAAACGCAGAGAGGAATTCGGGTTTCAACGCCCAATCCGGAACATCCTCGAATTTTATTCGATAATCCACCGAAACAAGATAATTCGAGTTCGCGTCGACATATGGGGCCTTCCACTCCACCCCATCCCTCAATCTTATCTTCCCGTAGCAGAGCCATCCACTAATTGTGCTTCGCCCGGACACAAGATCCGTCAGCTCGATTTCCTGATAGTGGCTTTCCCCTTGCTTAGTGAGCGTATAGCGCATCGTTTGAACGCCGGCACCGTTTGAAAGCAACTCACCGCGAACAAGACCGGCTTTCTCGAGGGCTGCCATCTTCGCAGTGTTGAGGTGTTTCCCCACCTGCACGGGACCCGATTCCGCATTTGTCTGCGCCCGGCGCGGAACCTCCAACGGGAATACGTCAATCAATTCGCATTTATCGGGTCTTTTATTCAAATGCGCCTGCAGGGCGTCGCTCAAGACTTTCTCGTTTAGTTTCCCTGGGCTGCACGCCGCCAAAAGGGCCGATACAAGGACCGTTGCATATATTTTTCGCATCAGGACACCCGGCAAGCAATCGATCAAATAAGTTCTTGACACGGCGGGATGAAAGAGCAGGCCACGGATCTCCGCAGCCTGCCATTCACTCCCGCATTACAGCCGGATCATTAGGCCGGTCTTCTGCGCCAGATTCTCCGTCTCGGGGTCTGTCATCCCCAGCAGCTCGCTCAGCCACTCCTCATCCCTGCGCGCACGAGGTGCGGTGGCGGCCGATACATTGCTCCCGTTCCAGTCGATCGTAGACGTGCCAACGCACGCGGTACCAGAGCCCAGGGTGATACCCGTGGCCGGCATGTCAGACAACAAGCTGCTGCGGGTCTTGGACTCCGCGCCCGACTGGAAGACGAAGCACGCGCCTCCACACGGTTCGCTGGTGGCCGACTTCGCGGTCACGACGAGCTTGACCTCCACCACGGTCGACTTGCCGGAGCTGTCGACCGCGCGGTAGCTGAAGCCGTCGTCGCCATTGAAGCCGCTGGCGGGCGTATAGGCAAAGCTGCCATCGGTGTTCAAGTTCAGCTTGCCATTGCTGGGCTCTTGCACCAACTGCGCACGCAGTGCCTCGCCAACCACGCTTTGGTCATTGGCCAGCACGTTGCCGCTCGTGGCCTTGCCTTGCGACGTGGTGTAGCTGTCGCTTCTGGCAACCGGCTGAGGCGCCGCGACCACCAGCGTGAACTGCTGCTCCACCGTCGCACCTCGCCCATCATCGGCAACCAGGCGGAAGGTGTAGCTGCCCACAGGCGGGCTGTTCCAGCTGAGCAGGCCCGTGGTGGCGTTGAGGGTGGCGCCCGCTGGTCCTTGCAGCAGGCGGTAAGTCACCGCATCACCATCAACGTCGCGCGCCTCGGCTTGGTACACGAAGCGCGGCGTATCGGTCCGCTTCAAGCCCTTCGCCGACAGCACTGCGTCGTTGAAGTCGCGGTCACCGCCGTTGGTCCCATCTTCCCAGGACAGAGAGATCGCGCCGTCGCTGCCCGCCGTGGCATGCAGGTGTTCGACGCGGTCGGGATTCGCACCGTCTGCCGAGAAGAAGGCCAGCGGGGTCTTGCTCGGCGAGTTGCCCGAATTCCTGGTGCGCCATTGCGAGAGCGTAGCGTTCTGGATCAGGTAGGCGCCGACGTACTGGCCGCCGGTGAGCGTGATGGTTGTGGATGCGCCTTGCGTCTGGCTGTTATTAAAGACGGTGATTGCACGCCCGCTAGCCAAAGCGGCGGCGGCATAACCCGCTTCGCCCGGCATCAGCGAGCCGATGCGGCCGTTCGCATCGTCCACCTTGTACAAGCCCATCTCGTTGTTGAACGACGCGTTGCGCGCAGTCCACGAGAACGTGACCGTGGCCTTGGCGCCCGCGTTGCCCGCCACCTGGAACACCCCGTGCGCCATGCTGGGCAGCACGAATGATGAAGGCGGCTGGCTGATCCACACGGGCGCGTCGTTGACCGGCTTGACGGTGATGCTCACTTGCGCCGGCGTGGACTCAGCACGGCCATCGCTCACCACGTAGGCGAACGCGTCGCTGCCGTTGAAGTCCGTGTTGGGCTTGTAGGTGAAGGTGTTGTCGGCATTGCGCACCACGCTGCCGTTCGATGGCCCCGACACCAGCCGCACGGTGAGCGCATCGCCGTCCGGATCGCTGTCGTTGGCCAGTACGTCGATGCGCACGGTGCCGTCCTCGGCCACCGTCGCCTGATCGGCCACCGCCTGGGGCGCACGGTTCACGGCGGCCACCTGGATGGTGACAGTGGCGGCATTCGAGTCCGCCATGCCATCGCCCGCCACGTAGGTGAAGGTGTCGGTGCCCGAGAACCCGGCCTGCGGTGTGTAGGTGAAGCTGCGGTCACTGTTGAGCACCACCGTGCCATGGGCCGCGTTGGCAACCACCCGCGGCGTGAGCACGTCGCCCTCCACATCACTGTCGTTGGCCAGCACGGCTATGCGCACCGCCTGCCCTTGCAGGGTCGTCGCGGCATCGGCCAGCGCCACCGGCGCGTCGTTCACCGCCACCACTGTGAGCGTGACCGTGGCCGTGTTCGACCACTGCTCGCCATCGGTCGCACGGAAGACGAAACGGTCCGCACCATGGAAGTCGCGTGCCGGCGTGTAGAGCCAGCGGCCGTCGGCGTCCTGCACCAGGCTGCCGTGCGACGGACCTTCGACGATCTGCAGCGTCGTGCTGCTGTCGATGTCGCGCACCTGCGCGCCCAGGTCGATCACCAGCGGCGTGTCTTCCAACGTGCTGAGCGACAGGTCGTTCGCCACTGGCGCGTCGTTGACCGGCTCGACCACGATCGACACCTGCGTGACGCCCGAGTCCAGCGCGCCATCGCTGACGCGGTAGCTGAACCCGTCTGTGCCGTTGAAGTCGGCATCCGGCGTATAGCTGAAGCTGCCATCCTCGTTGAGAACGAGGCGGCCATGCGCCGGCCCCGTGACCAGCTGCGGCGTGAGCGCATCGCCGTTTGGATCGCTGTCGTTGGCCAAGACGTCGATGCGCACGGTGCCGTCCTCGGCCACCGTCGCCTGATCGGCCACCGCCTGGGGCGCACGGTTCACGGCGGCCACCTGGATGGTGACAGTGGCGGCATTCGAGTCCGCCATGCCATCGCCCGCCACGTAGGTGAAGGTGTCGGTGCCCGAGAACCCGGCCTGCGGTGTGTAGGTGAAGCTGCGGTCACTGTTGAGCACCACCGTGCCATGGGCCGCGTTGGCAACCACCCGCGGCGTGAGCACGTCGCCATCTACATCGCTGTCGTTGGCCAGCACGTCGATGCGCACCGCCTGCCCTTGCCTGGTGGTCGCGCTGTCGTTCTCTGCCACCGGCGCGTCGTTGACGGCATCCACCGACAAGGTGACGGTGGCGATGTTCGACAGGCTTTCGCCATCGCTGGCCTGGAAGCTGAAGTGGTCGACCCCGTTGAAGTCGGCACGCGGCGTATAGACCCAGCGGCCATTGCCGGCGTCTCGCAGGCTGCCGTACAGCGGCTGATCCACGATCTGCAATGTGGTGGCGCCACCGTCACGATCGCTCACTTGCGCGCCCAGGTCGATCACCAAGGGCGTGTCTTCGACTGCCGCCAGCGCCAAGTCGGCCGCCACCGGCGCGTCGTTCACCGGCATCACCGTGATGAACACCTGCGCGACGCCTGACTCCAGCAGGCCATCGCTGACCCGGTAGGTGAACGCGTCGCTGCCGTTGAAATCGGCATCCGGCGTGTAGAGGAAGGTGCCATCCTCATTGCGAACGAGGCTGCCATGCGCCGGCCCGGAGACCAGTTGCACGTCGAGCACGTCGCCGTCCTCATCGTGCGCACCGCTCAGCAAGTCCAGCACGCGGCTGCCGCCTTCAGCCAGGGTGACCACCTGGTCACGGGCCACCGGTGCATCGTTGACCGGCGTGACGCTGAGCATCACATGGGCCACGCTGGCATCCGGCCCCTCGCCCAGCTGGTAGCTGAAGCTGTCGCTGCCGTAGTAGTTCGCTTGCGGCATGTAGGTGAAGCGGCCATCGGCGTCCAAGGTCACCTGGCCGTGCTGCGCGGTGGTCACCAGCGTTGGCGCCAAGCCGGCATGGCTGTCATTGGCCAACACGTCGATAGTGACGGCGCTGTCTTCTGCCGTGACAGCCACGTCGTCGACGGCCTGCACTGGCGGGCTCGCCAGCAAGCGCACCCGGCTCACATCGACGCGGCTGCCGTTCGGGCCGAAGCCGATCAGGTCGAACGACAGGTTCGCCACGGTGCCGCTCGTCACACCAGTGAGGTCGATCAGGTAGGTGCGGCTGCCATCGGCGTTGTTGCGGCGGCTCACCCCCTGGGCGATCCGCTCGGTGCCATCGACCTGGAGGTTGAGCAAAGCGTCGGTGTGGGTCAGTCCCACGCCGCTCAACAGGGCCTGACCGCTGTCAGCGTCGAGCAGCGCCACTTCGAACGCATCGCCCGGGCCGGCACCGCCCTGCCCTTCCAGCACCGCACCACTGAGCGTGAAGCTCAGGTAACGGTCCTGCGGCCCGATCACGAAGACCTGATTCAGGCGAGTCTGCACCGTGTCCGATTCGCTCAGGTGGGCCACGCCGTTGGCCACGTGGACGTTGCCGGTCGTGCTCCATTCCTCGGCCGACACGAAATCGCCGTTGAGCAGGCTGGTGTTGGGCAAGGTGCCGTACTGACGACGCAAGGCCGGCACCGGGGCGGCTGCCGTGCGCCATGCAGCGCTCAGGCGCTGGGCGGGCGCGGCAGTGACGTCATCGCCCGTTGCCATCTCGGCCATGGCTTGCAGCGCAGCCTCGTCGGCTGCCGTGGGCAAGCGCCGCACGCCCAAGTCGAGCGTACTGCTCATCAACTCATGTGCCTGCGTGCTGTGCTCCAGGCCCAGCGCATGGCCGATCTCGTGAGTCAGCAGCGACACCAAGTCGGCATGGTTGTAGGCCGCCGAATCGGCCCGTGCCACCAACTCACCCGCACGGGACGTGGCCAGGAACTCTTCCGACTCGTCGGGCGTGGGATCGACAAACCAGCCATGCCCCGCAGCATCGTCGTCGACGGTAATCGTCGCACCCGTCAATGTGGTCTCGGTGTGGGCCAGCGACTGCTCATCGAGTTGAGCCACCGCGAGGTCGATGCGGTCCAGCGCGGCCTGCTGCTCGGCCGTGAGATTCACCTTGCGCCATTGCGCCTGGGCGCTGGCGAAAGCCGCACGCAAGACCACCAGGTCGAGCGAGAGCACAGCATCTGCTGCTTGCTCGCCCGCAGACTCACCGAGCATCTGGAAGGCGCTGGTGTTTTCCGCGACAGGCACGGCCTTGAGCTTGATGCCTACGCGGTCCTTGTACCCCTGCATGGGCACCAGGTCGTTGATGTTGAAGTAGCCCAGGATCGCGTAGATCAGGTCGTGCCGGTTGTTGGGCGACTCTTCGCCCAGGTAGCCGCCAAGCCAGCGGTCCTTCTTGGCGTCACGTGTGGCGTACGCCTGTTGCGCGGCCGCCAGCCGGAGGCTGACGATCTGGACGATCGTCGACTTCTCGTTGTTGCTCAGCGAGTCAGCCGCCATGACCACGTCCAGGAGTCTTTGGATACCGGCCAAACCGAGGTCGGTGAACTTCTCCGTATCCATCCCGTTGTTACCGATACCGCCCTGGAAGTCCGCAGGGCGGCGCAGGCTGGGCGCCAGACGTGCCAGTACCGATGTCTCGTGATCGATCCGGATGTTGGTGGGATTGATTACCCGGGGAGGGAAACCCGGCGTCAGGAAGGGCGGCACGACAGGGATCAGGTCGTACATCGACAAGATGCCTTCGTTCGGCAGCGCGAAGTCGATCGCACGGCCGTCCTTGTGATCGAAGTAGGCGCGCGTCCACCCGTTTTCGGAGACGGCAGCGAGGTCCATCTTCGCGTTAAGTTGCTGCAGCAGCGGCTTCGCGCTCTTCGCGGCTTCGTCAACGACCTGCTGCGCCCAGGTGGTGCCCCAGCGCTCCCAGTTCCCGTCCTGCTGGCGAATGTTCACGACGGCCGGGTCTTGCGACTTCACCTCCACCCAACGCGGTGCCTTGGCGGAATTCAGCCAGGTCAGCAGCTGTGAGTTGCTAGCGTTGATGAGAGCGGGTTTCGGACCTTGCGCGCGCCCAAGAGGGTCGTAGGCCCCATTGGCGTAGGGATCGTGCCCCTGGGTGACCAGGGTGGCATAGAGCGTGGCCGGTATGGTGGTGGGCTTCAACGGGTTGCCCTCGATGCCGCTCAGACCCACCGTGGGATCCGCACCCGGTGCCATGGCCAAGGCGCCGTCCCACGCCTGAACGGCTTCTCTGGCCCAGAGGATGATCGACTCGGTGCCGTTCCAGTCCCGGAACGGCGGCTGCCCAAACCTCATGGCGACGCGGTTGTATTCGTCCTTGAAGGTGTTCCCGAGGTTGAGCAAGGCCGGAATGATCGACACGGTGCTGGTCGTATACGTCCCGGTCGGATCGCCCATCTCGTTCATGTCGAGCGTCCTGACCTCCCAGACTCGCAACTGATCATTGGTGGGCAGCATGACGTCCACCTGCCCCATGAGGATGTTGGGATTGCGCGTGAGCGGGTTGAGGTAAGGCGTCTTGTCGAAGGCCAGCAGCATCTTGCCGTCGGGGGCCGCGCTTTGCACGGTGATGAACCGTGCCGCCGCGTCGTCATGGCCCCGGACGATGTAGTGCGAGTCATTGAGGAATTCACCCGGGCGTCGCCCGATCTGAGACCACACCATTCCACCTTGCAACCCGATCGCGCCTGCGTTCATGGTGCCCGGCGAGAACATGGCGGCGAGCTTGTCGCCGAGGTTGGTGCCCGCGCCCCAGAAGCCCGTCTCGGGCAGCGGGTTCCCCGGCGTTAACAGCAGGTTGCCTGGGAACTCCTGGGCCACGCCCTTGGTCGCCCACAGGCCACGGTCGACCTCACCCATTTGGTTCTCAGTCAACCGGCCATTGCCGCCGCGCCGGATGTCGTCACGAATGGCCCGGATGTTCGCGGCGTCGATGTCGACCGAGAACTGGTCGAGGTTGACGTGGTAGACGTCTGGTCCGACGTCCTTCTTCGCCAGTGCGTTGCCCAGCAAGGCCCCCGCGCCCAGGAAGCCGGCATAGCTGGCAATCTGCATCTGCACGAGGAACAGCTCTAGCCCGGTCTCCATGTAGAGCGTGATGTACGCACCGATACGGTTGCGCACCGCCATCTGCATTTCGGCCTTGCGCAGCACGGATTCCGGAACCACGCTGGTGCGAGCCTGAATGGCTCGAACGGCCTCTGGCGTTAGGTTGCGGAATGCCGCCAGCTCCGCTTCTGACGTGCCCCCCTCTTCGGGTGAAATCTTTGAGGCGTCGATGGGATCGTTGCGGCGATCGTCCGGCAACCCCACCGCGGCTTCGAACAGACGCAGTGCGCCGTCCGAGCGGGCAATGGTGACCGGAATCGGAGGGGTCTTGACCACGGCGGGAGCCCGCAATGTCACTTGGCGCGGCAGGTTCTTGATCTCCTGCCACACCAGGTTGTCATCGCCCCAGCGGCCATTCACCAGAATTTCGCTCGGCGCACCGACGGCTCGCTCCCCGGTGGGCACCCCCAAGCCCTCGCTGAGAGTCAGCGACGCATTGATCGATGGATAGCCCAAATACCTCAGGCGTTGCTGGATGCGCGCCACGTCGAGCGGCCGGTTCTCCACGGTGACTCGGGGGTCCGCGCTGGCGCCCACGCCGTTGCCCACCAGCGTGATGTCGGTGTAGCCCGGCTTCGTCGGGTCATTGAAGGGCACGGGGTCGTACGACAACTCGACCCGGAAGGTCCGGTACGCATTGACGGGCCTGCCGTCGATGCTGCGCACCCGCACACGGAACTCGCCGACTGCGGTGCGGCCGGTCAGGTTTTGGCCCGACTGCATCGCCGTCAGGTCGATGTCGGCCGCGAAGTAGAAAACGCCAGACCGTGCGAACTCCGTGGCACCCACGGTGTCCTTGGTCGACCCGGACTGCACGATCTTCCAGCTGTCTTCCGTGTTGTCGGCACCGTAGCGGTAGCTCAGCACCCGGCCATTGGTGAAGTAGCCATACGACATGTACCGGTCGGATGCGCCACTGCCATCGTTGAGCGGCACCTCGCGGTAGGTGCCGTCCATGCTGAAGCCCGGTCGCGCCGTGTCGATCACCACGCCCTGCGCTGCGCGCAGCGCCGCCAGGTCACTCCGCTCGATGTCGCCGTAGTGCAGGTTGTTGAGGGTGAGCGTGCGTTCCTGCG
>CBINBY010000095.1:0-16983 GCA_966248995.1 uncultured Burkholderiales bacterium
ATGGCGCAAGCCGGCGGCATCGGCATGTGTGGCCGAGGCGATGGAGTAGCGCAGCTGCCACAGGGCGCTGTTGGCCTTGCCGAGCTCGCCCGAACCCACCGTGTTCAGGTAGAGCGAATGGAAGTCGGCTTTGGTCTTCGCAGTGAACCAGCCGGCGACACCGGCCATCACGGCGACCAGGGCGGCGATGATGGCGAAGGCAGCCAGCAGTTGCCTGTTGAGCGCGCTTTTCACGTTCGGGGTGCTCCCTGAGTGGTATTGCTTAGTCCCCGGATATCGGCCGCGGCGCGTGGGACTTCAGTGCGGAAATCGCACGAGTGGCCGCATGGCGTGCCAATTCATTCATGCCGCTTGCGCTTGGTACGTATCGATACGCGGCAGGCCGGTCTTGCGCGCAGGTGGCTTCCTAGAATCGTTTCGCTGCCGGCCGATGGGCGGCAAGCTGGCGTGTCATCCGCCCCGCGGCTCCGTCGCGGCCCACCCTCCACCGAAAGCAAGCCCCATGACTGATGCCTGCGCACGAGCATGCGCATTCCGCCGTTTCGCCTGCGTGGCCGTCCTCGGCGTACTCGCCGCCCTTGCGGGATGCGGGGGCGGCGGCGATGCGCCGCAGTCGCAGGCCGCGGCCGCCGAGCCCGCTGCCGCGCAGCCCGCTGCAGGCGCGGCATCCGGGGGGCAGGTGCAAAGCCTGGCCTCCGCGCCGGCCGCTCCACAGGCCGTGCCGGCGGACGGCACCTGCGGCATCGCCAAGTACCGCGAAGAGGTGCTCCGGCTCATCAATGAATTTCGCTCCGCGGCGCGCAGCTGCGGCTCGGCCGGCAACTTCGGGGCGGCGCCACCGGTGGCATGGAACGACCTGCTGACGCAAGCCGGTGCGGCGCACGCCGGGGACATGGCGTCGCAGAACTACTTCTCGCACGTCAGCCTGGACGGCCGCCAGCTCGGCGACCGGGTCACTGCCACCGGCTACATCTGGACGGTACTGGGCGAGAACATTGCCGCCGGCTTCGTCACGATTCCCGACGTGATGGCCGGCTGGCAGGGCAGTCCCGGGCACTGCGCCAACCTGATGAACCCGGCCTTCACGGAGGTCGGCGTGGCGTGCGTGCCCGGTACCACCTCGTCGACCTACAGCCACTACTGGGCGATGGAGCTCGGCCTGCCGCGGTGATGTGAGCGGCGGCGGTTCACTCGCCGGGTTTGGGCACGGGCTCGTGCTCGCCTTCGGTGGGCTCCTCCGGCATGACGGGCTGGAACTCCGGCTCGACCGGCAACGTGTTGAGCTCGGATTCGTCGGGGGGCGGGGTGCCGGGCAGTGTGGCCATGTTCAGGCTCCTTCCTCGGTGAGTCTGCCAGCGCGTGCGGCCCGGCCATCGGTGCAACCTTGCGGGCGCAAGGGCTTCGTGGCCGGCATGGCGATGCCACACTGCGGCCTCATGACCGCACATCGCTATGTCCGTTCCCTCGCTTCCTGCATGGCGGCTGCCACGGTAGCAGGCGCCGCCCTGGCGCAGACGCCACCTCCGGAGGAGGCCCTCGAAGACGCCGGCCGCCCGAAGTGGGAAGTCGGTGTCGCGGCGGGCGGGGGCCGCGTACCGGACTACCCAGGTGCCGACCAGAGCCACACCCGGGCCGTAGTGCTGCCCATGGTGATCTACCGTGGCCCTGTGCTGCGCATCGACCAGTCGGGCATACGCGGCCGGTTGTTCGATGTGCCCGGCTGGGAGCTGGACCTCACGGCCAGTGCCGCCTTCAATGCCCGCGACAACGAGGCGCGGCAAGGCATGCCGGGCCTGGATTACCTCTTCGGTGTCGGGCCGCAGCTCATCTACAAGGGGTGGACGCGCGGCGATCTGGGCACCAGCGTGCATGTCAAGGCGCGCGCCCTGATGTCCACCGACTTCAGCCGCATCGATCCGCGCGGCGGCACCTTCGACGCCGAGCTGCGCTGGCGCGACCGCCCCTGGGTCGGGTCGCCCACGACGCTCACGTTGTCGGTCCAGCCCAGCTGGGCCACGCGCTCGCTGCATCGCTACTTCTATGAGGTCGAGGAGCGATTCGCCACCGCGTCTCGTCCCGCCTGGAGGGCACGCTCGGGCTACCTGGGCACCGAGTTCGCCGCCACGCTCACCCGCCGGCAGAGCCCGACGCTCAGCTGGTTCGTGACGGCCCGTGCATCGGCGCTGCAGGGGGCGGCCAATGTCGACAGTCCGCTGCTGCGCGACCGCAGCAACTACACCTTGGGTGCCGGGCTCGTGTGGACGCCATGGCAAAGCCGCGAGCGCGTACCGCACTGACGAGGTGTGAGCGAATCCGGGATGCCCGCTCATCCTGCCCTCCTGGAAGCACTCTTCACTCTTCAGCGTGACGCCTGTCGGGTCTTGTCGGCGCCACCCTGGCCGTGAGCGCATGGTCCCTACAGTGGGGCCGATGAGCCTCACCCATCTTCGTCATGCGTTGCGTGCGGCCGTGCTGCTCGGGGCGCTGCTCCCGGCAGCCGGCATGGCCACGGAGGAAGCGCCGCTCAAGCCCGTCACCGTGCTCCGCGGCCTGGACCATCCCTGGAGCCTGGCCTTCCTGCCCGACTTCGAGCGGGAAGGCCGCATGCTGCTGACCGAGAGGGAGGGCCGCATGCGCCTTGCGAATGTCCGAGGCGAACTCGGTCCGCCCCTGGAGGGTCTGCCGCCGGTCGACGCCCGCGGGCAGGGCGGCCTGCTGGATATGGCGCTCGATCCCCGGTTCCCGGAAACGCGCTGGGTCTACTGGAGCTATGCCGAGCCGGCCGCCGGTGGCACCAACAGCACGGCGGTGGCGCGCGGCAAGCTGGAGGCGCAGGGCCTGAAGGGGCGGATGACAGGGGTGCAAGTCATCTTCCGCCAGTCGCCGCGCATGGAGAGCCGGCTGCACTTCGGCTCGCGGCTGGTCTTCGCTCGCGACGGCCGGCTGTTCATCACGCTCGGCGAGCGCTTCACCCGCCGAGACGACGCGCAGACGCTGGGCAACCACCATGGCAAGGTGGTGCGCATCGAGGCCGACGGCCGCGTGCCGCAGGACAACCCCTATGCCTCGCGCGCGGGTGCGCTGCCGGAGATCTGGAGCCTGGGCCACCGCAACATCCAGGGCGCAGCCCTGCACCCCGCCACGGGCGAGCTGTGGATACACGAGCACGGTCCGCAGGGCGGCGATGAAGTCAATGTGGCCGAGGCCGGTCGTAACTACGGCTGGCCGGTGATCACGTACGGCGCCGAGTACGTCACCGGCACGAAGATCGGCGAGGGCACGGCCAAGGCCGGCATGGAACAGCCGCTGGTGTACTGGGTGCCCTCCATCGCGCCCAGCGGCATGGCCTTCCTTACCAGCGACCGGTATCCCGGGTGGAAGGGCGACCTCTTCGTCGGCGCGCTGCGTGCGCAGGTGCTCGTGCGGCTGCGTTTCGACGGTCGCAGGCTCGTGACCCAGGAGCGGCTGCTGCAGGACCTGAACGAGCGCATCCGCGACGTGCGGCAGGGACCCGATGGCTGGCTCTACCTGCTCACCGATGCCGCCGACGGCCGGGTGATCCGGCTGGAGCGCTGACGCACTTCCATCCCTTGGCCCGCCCGGGCGAGATAGGGATTGGGCCGGCGTACGGGCGCGGCTATGTTGCCCGCCTGCCGGGCGCCATGCGAGGGGCGGTGCCGGCGGGCTGCCGGCGCTTCATCGACGGCGAAACCACTTCGATACCGACAAGGAGGCCCACCATGCCCGCGCCCAAATGCTGCTTCGACCATATCCTTCCGCGCGACCTGCTGCGCCCCGTGCGCACGACGCTCGGCCCCGCGGGCCAGACGCGTGCCATCGCACCGCGCGGCAAGACCTGGATGAGCGGCTCCAATCTGCGCGTGCGCTTCATGGGCGGCACGCCCGAGCAGCACGCCAAGGTCCAGGAGCAGGCCGGGTGGTGGCAGTCGGTTGCCAACCTCACGTTCACGTTCGGCAGCGCCCCCGATGCGGAGATCCGCATCACCTTCGACGAGAACGACGGCGCCTGGTCGACCATCGGTACGGACGCGCGCAGCGTGCCCTTCAACCAGGCGACCATGAACCTCGGCTTCCTCGATGGCGGCACGGCAGCCCATGAGTTCGGCCATGCGATCGGCTTGGCGCACGAGCACTCCAGCCCGGCCGGCGGCATGCAATGGAACAAGCCCAAGGTACTGCGCGACATGGCCGGCGCGCCCAACTTCTGGGACGCGGCCACGGTGGAGCACAACATCTTTTTCCGGTACTCGCTCGACCAGATCAACGGCACGCAGTTCGATGCGGACTCGATCATGCTGTATGCCTTTCCTGCGGAGTGGACGCTCAATGGCGTCGCCACGCATGCCAACGACGTGCTCTCGCAGATGGACAAGGAATTCATCGCGGGCGCCAAGATGTACCCCAAGGCCCGGCCAGGGCTGCCCGACGCGATTGCGCTCACGGTGGGCGGGCCGAAGCTCGAAGAGCGGATCGGCAAGCCGGGCGAGGAGGACCTGTTCCGCTTCACCGCCGGGAAGGAGGGCGTGTACGTCATCGAGACGCGCGGCCAGACCGACGTGTACATGAAGCTCTTCGGCCCGAACAGTGCCACCAACCTGATCGAGGAAGACGACGACAGCGGCTACGGCGTGAACCCGCGCATTTCCGCGGCGCTGCTGCCCGGAGAGTATTTCGTGCAGGTGCGGCACTACGACCGCAGCGAGGGTACCGGCAAGTACACGATCACCGTGAAGGAGCGCTGACCACGCGCACTCGCGGAGGCTGTCGGCCGCGCCCCACTGAGGCTCTGCTGGTCTCCCTGCTAACGGGGCTTCTCGTCCTCGCTGGGATCGGCCGTCTGGCGTATGGGAGCGGACACCGCTCGGCCCAACGATTCCAGTGGGCCTTCTTCGCCGATGTGGTCCGGCTCCTCGTTGCGCGGGCGCTCCCTGCGGGGTGTGGCCGGCGAGGGTCGCTTTGCCTTGGCTTGCGCGGGCCGTTGCGCATCTTGGGCTTGCCCTGTGGGCTGCGCGGCGTTCGGGTCACGGGGTTTGCGGGTGTCGGGCATGGCGGGGCTCCTGTCTGCGGCGCTGTCCTTCACCGTGCAATCGGCGCTCCCGGAAGTTGCGCAGGCGCCGGGGTCGCTTTGCGGGGCACCCTGACGGCCGGGGATGGCATCGGTCCAGCGGGCGACGTCCTGCATCGTCATCATGCTCATCCCGGTGGCGCGCGCGTCGATGAGGCCCTGTTCCTCGATGTCGGGCAGGTATTGCTCCCGCGAGAGCAGCGTGCCCACGCACAGGGGCAGCGGCGCGGGCGGCTCCTGCATCTCCTGCCGCAGCAGATCGAGCAGTTCCTGCATCAAAGCGGTCGGCACGGCTGCGCGCTCGCCCGGGTAGATGTACCCGAACAGTACGAGGTGGCTCAGCAGCACGCGCCAATGCGGCCCGAAGAGCCGGCGCAGCCGCTGCCAGTCCAGCCGGCCGGCGCAGGCGCGCAGCAGGTGTGCCACGTCGGCGCCGTCGTAGCGCTCGCGCTCCATGACGAAAGCCTTGGAGCACAGGCTTTCCTCCGGCGGCGCCATCTTCACCGGCAGCCCCAGGATCTCGACAGCGTCGGCGTGTTCGAACCAGCTGTCGTCCACGGGCAATACGCCGTTGCCCGAGTTGAAGATGAGGTCGACGAAGGCATCGCCGGCATGCGCCTTGGCCAGCCAGTGCGGAAAGGTGAGTTCGGTCCGGTAGCCCGCCTGTGCCAGCAGCGTCTCGACGCGCGGATAGTCCTCGCGCCGGATGAACAGGTCCAGGTCCTTGGTGTCGCGGCGGATGCCGGTCAGGACCGCGAAGGCGTAGCCGCCACCCACGAGGAAGGGCACGCCGTCTCCCGCCAGCGTGAGCAGTACGTTGCGGTAGAACGCCGTGGTGGTGGGCTCCGCGTCTTCCCAACGGGGCGTGCCGACGAGTGCAGCAGACATCTCGGGCCTCGGAAGCGTGGCTGAACACGACTCACAGCAAACGGCATGCCGGTTACGGGTTCGCCAATTGCCTCAGACAGGCATCGGACACCGCCCCGAGGACCGCTCATGGCTACAGCGCTTCGTTTCGCCGCCGTCGGCGACCTTCATTGCACGAAGGAATCAGCCGGCACCCTGCGTGGCTTCTTCGCGCAGGCCTGCGAAGCGGCCGACGCCTTGCTGCTGTGCGGAGACCTCACGGACTACGGCCTGCCGGAGGAGGCGAAGGTGCTGGCCGAGGAACTGAGCGTGGTCTCCAAGCCGACGATCGCCGTGCTGGGCAATCACGATTACGAGTCGGGCGTACCCGATCAGGTGCGGCGCGTGTTGATGGATGCGGGCGTCAAGGTTCTCGACGGCGAGGCCCTGGAGGTGCACGGCGTCGGCATCGCGGGGGCGAAGGGCTTCGCGGGAGGTTTCGGGCGCGGGTCGCTCGGCGCATGGGGCGAGCCGGCCATCAAGCAGTTCGTGAACGAGGCCATCCAGGAGGCGCTCAAGCTCGAATCCGCGCTCGCGAAGCTACGCACGCCGCAGCGCATCGCCATGCTGCACTACTCGCCCATCGCCGGCACGGTGGAAGGCGAGCCGGCGGAGATTTTTCCCTTCCTGGGCAGCAGCCGGCTCGAAGATCCGCTGGTGCGTTATCCCGTCACGGCCGTGGTGCACGGCCACGCCCACCGCGGCGCGCTCGAGGGCCGCACGGTCAGCGGCGTGCCGGTCTACAACGTGGCCCGGCCGCTGCTACTGCGCAGCTACCCGGACCGTCCGCCGTTCCGGGTGCTGGAGATTGCGAGCGAGCGTTGACCTCTACTTGGCCCAGCCGTCCTTCAGGCCAGTGATCTTGTTGAGCACCGGCGCGTCCGCACGGTGGTCCCGCGGTTCCGTCACGAAGTAGCCGTGCCGCTCGAACTGGTAGCGCGTGTCGGGAGGTGCCGCGCTCAGCAAGGGCTCGATGTAGCCGCGCACCACCTTCTTGCTTTCGGGATTGAGGCGCTGCAGGTAGTCGGCACCTCCGGCATCGGGCTGCGCCTCGGTGAAGAGCCGGTCGTACAGTCGTATCTCGGCCGGCAGCGCATCATGCACCCCCAGCCACGTGATGGTGCCCTTCACCTTGACCGCATCGGCCCCGGGCGTGCCGCTCTTGGTGTCGGGCACCACGGTCGCGAGCACGGCCGTCACGCGGCCCGACGCGTCCTTCTCGGCGCCCGTGCATTCGATGACGTAGCCGTACTTCAGGCGCACCCGGTTGCCCGGGAAGAGCCGGAAGAAGCCCTTGGGCGGCGTTTCCGCGTAGTCCTCGCGCTCGATCCACACCTCGGGGCCCAGGCTGAAGTGCCTCGTTCCCAGTTCGGGGCGCTGCGGGTGGGCTGGTGCCGTGCAGGCTTCCCGATGCGGTGCGCTGCCGAACACCTCGGCCCAGTTGGTGAGCTTGAGCTTGAGCGGGTCCAACACGGCCATGGCGCGCGGTGCCTTGCCTTCGAGGTCGTCGCGCAGCGCGATGTCCAGCGCGGAATAGTCGATCCAGCCTCCGGCCTTGCTCACGCCGCTGCGCTCGGCCAGTAGCTTCAGGCTTTCGGGTGTGTAGCCCCGGCGGCGCAGCCCCACCAGCGTGGGCATGCGCGGGTCATCCCAGCCCTGCACATGGCCTTCGTCCACCAGTTGCTTCAGCTTGCGCTTGCTGGTGACGATGTAGGTGAGGTTCAGCCGCGCGAACTCATACTGGTGCGGCAGCCCGAAGACATTGGGGTGGTGCGCGTCCAGCGCATGCTGCAGCAGCGGCGTGAACTGCCCGGTGTGATCGCGCAGCAGCGCGAAGAACTGCGGCAGTTCGCGCACCACGCGATCGCGGTCGTGTTCCCAGCCTTGGAACAGCGCCCGCATCCGGCCCTCGGGCTCGCTCGCGAAGAGCTTGTGCCCCTGGTTGTGGCAGTGCAGCGCGAACTCCTTGCCGGCCTCGACGCCCTCGGCTTCGATCTTCTCGACGAGCTGACGTGCCCGCTGGAACTGTGGCGTGCGCAACAGGGGCACCAGCCGCTCGAGCGTCCAGTCGTAGAACGGGCGCTGGTCCTCGAACTCCAGCGTGCAGATGCTGTGGGTGATGTTTTCAAGCGCATCCTCGATGGGGTGCGCATAGGTGTACATCGGGTAAATGCACCAGGTGTCGCCGGTGTTGTGATGAGTGGCGCGCTTGATCCGGTAGATCGCCGGGTCGCGCAGGTTGATGTTCGGGCTCGCCATGTCGATCTTCGCCCTGAGCACCATGGCGCCGTCGGGATGGCGGCCGTCACGCATCTCGCGAAAGCGCGCGAGGTTTTCCTGCGGCGAGCGATGGCGGAAGGGGCTGTCCGTGCCCGGCGTGCCGAAGTCGCCGCGCGTGGCGCGCATCTGCTCGGGTGTCTGCTCGTCCACGTAGGCATGGCCTGCTTCGATCAGGTACTCGGCTGCCCGATACATGAAATCGAAGTAGTTGCTGGCGTAGAAGAGGTGGCTCGTGCCGTGCGCCTGCCAGTCGTATCCCAGCCACTTCACCATCTCGACGATGGCGTCGACGTACTCCTGCTCCTCCTTCTCGGGGTTGGTGTCGTCGAAGCGCAGGTGGCACACGCCGTCATATTCCTGCGCGAGGCCGAAGTTCAGCCAGATGCTTTTGGCATGGCCCACATGCAGGTAGCCGTTGGGCTCGGGAGGAAAGCGTGTGCGGATGCGCGCCGGATCGGAGCCGCCTAGCGCCTGGTGCGTGGCATCGCCCGGGGTCCCTGCCCACTGCCGGCCCTGGCAGGCGCCTTGCGCGAGGTCCCGCTCGATCACCTGGCGCAGGAAGTTGCTGGTCTTGATGTCGCCCGCAGACGGGGCATCGTGCTTCGGCGAAGTCATGGCAGGCGGTGGCCCTCGAAAGGTGGCGGGCATTCTATCGACGGGGTTTGCAGCGCATGACTTGCGGCGACACCGACCACAACGAGAGCGAAATGCGAAACCCTTGCTTACGTCTCGCGGTCAACGAGCGCGCAAGGCTGGCGCGTTGAAGCGGGGCGCCCGAGTTGCGCGCAGAAACGGAGCCACCGTGAAGAAATCTCTCGCTTGTGTCCTGGCCGCGCTCGGTTGCGCCCTCGCCACCGGGTCTGCCTGCGCGGGCAACGTGTACTGGTCCGTCGGCATCAATCTGCCTCCGGTGGGCACCGTGGTCTCGAACGCCCCGGTGTACGCGGCCCCCGCTCCGGTCTATGTGCCGGCACCGGTTTACGTGGCGCCGCCTCCCGTGGTGGTCCGCCCGGCACCGGTGTATTTGGCGCCTCCGGTGGTCTACCGTCCGGCTCCAGCCGTCGTCTATGTGGAGCAGCCCTACGGCCACCACCGGCACCGTCACTGGCATCGTCACGAAAGCCACCACGACGAGTACGGCGCACCCTACCGCGAAGGGCGCTGGGTGCCGGCCGATCCCCGGCGGCACCGGTACGACGACTGACTCAAGGAAACGCCGGGCCACCCAATTTCCTTGACCTCCTCCGGGCACTGACGCGAAGCGGCAGGTCTGCTGCCAGGAACCGACTTCATTGAATCGAGGGCCGCGCGATGCGGCCCTTTCCTTTGCGCTCGGGGTTCGGAAGGCGTGCCTTTGGGATCCCGACCCCCCAACTCCGCAGGACCCGGCATCGCGGGCGCAGCCGTACGTCTCCGTAGAATCCCGCCCCGAACGGGAGCAGGGCGGGTGGCATTTCGTGGCGAATCAAGTCGCCGGATGCCGTCTCTTGAACACCAATTGAGAACAGAGTTCGCGATCAGCGCTTGGGCGGCCTATGCGCCGGGATTGGAGTCGGCCGCGCAGTGGAACGCCTGGGCGACTCGGCCTTGGTTGCCTGCGGGGGAGGGCTCGCCTGCGCTCTCCGAGATGCCTGCCATGTCCCGTCGGCGCCTCGATCCTTTGGGCCGTATGGCGGTGCAGGTCGCCTACTGGTGCCCGCCCACGGCACCTGACGTGCCGATGGTGCTGGCATCGCGTTACGGCGATGCCGCGCGGTCCCTTGAACTGCTCGCGGCGGTGGTGCAGGGCGAGACGGTATCGCCGGCGGCGTTCGGCATGTCGGTACACAACGCGATCGGCGCTTTGTATTCCATTGCCCGGGGCGATCGTGCCCAGCAGGTCGCCGTGGCAGCCGGCGCGGCGAGTGCGGCCGCCGCGCTCGTGGAGGCCGCTGCACTGCTCGCAGACGGCGCGCCGGAAGTGACCGTTGTCTGCTATGACGCTCCGCTGCCAAACGAATACACCTGCTTCCATGAAGAGCCTGCCGCTCGCTATGCGTGGGCATGGCGCGTATGTGTGCCGATGCCGGATCGTCCGCGCATCGAGCTTACATCCTCAGGCTCCGTGGGGCATGCGAGCGCTCAGGCCGCGCTGCCCTTCGGGCTCGACATGATGCGCTTCGCTCTGTCCGAAGACGCGGAGTTCAGTCGGGCGGCCGACGGCACCGTGTGGACCTTGCGGCGCCATGCGTGAGTCGCTGGATCGGCTCTGGCGCACCGGCGCAACGGCCTGGTGCTTCGCCTGCTTCGGCCTCGGCGGGCTCTTGCTGCGCTTGGTGGTGTTCCCGCTGCTCGGCATGGTCGTGCGCCGAGCGCCACGGCGGGCAGCGGCTGCGAGGGCCATGGTGCATCACAGCTTTCGCGGCTTCATCTCGATGATGCGCGCCCTGGGCGTGATCACTTACGAACTGCACGGCACCGACAAGCTGCGCCGTCACGGCCTGCTCATCCTGGCCAATCATCCGTCGCTCATCGACGTGGTGTTCCTCATGGCGCTCATCAAGCGTGCGGACTGCATCGTGAAGGCCACCCTCGTGCGCAACCCCTTTACCCGCGGACCGGTGCGCGCTGCCGGACTGGTGTGCAACGACGCCGGTCCTGGGCTGGTCGACGATTGCGTCGCCTCCCTGCGCGCGGGCAACAACCTCATCGTCTTTCCTGAAGGCACGCGCACGCCATTGGGGGGCTTCGTACCACTGCAACGCGGAGCCGCCAACGTGGCCGTGCGTGCGGCGGTGGACGTGACTCCCGTGCGCATCCGCGTGACGCCACCCACCCTTGCCAAGGGCCAGAAGTGGTGGCGAGTGCCCGTGCGCCGCCCGCATTTCGCCATCGAGGTGGGCGACGACATCGACGTGCGCCGCTTCACCGACAACTGCCGCAGCGAGGCGCTTGCCGCGCGTCGCCTCACCGACCATCTCGCCGACTACTTCTTCCCGGAGACCGCCCATGCAGCCGCTTGAGCAGGAAATCAAGGAACTCATCGTCTCGTCGCTCGCGCTCGAAGACATCCGACCCGACGACATCGTCACGGACGAGCCCTTGTTCGTGGAGGGGCTGGGCCTCGATTCGATCGATGCGCTGGAGCTGGGCCTCGCGCTTCAGAAGCGCTTTGGCGTGAGCTTGTCGGCCGACTCCCAGGAGACGCGTCGGCACTTTGCCAGCGTGCGGTCGCTGGCGGCTTTCGTGGCCGCGCAACGCAAGCTCTGAGCGGTCATGGACAAGCAAGACATCTACGCGCGCATCGTCGCCATCCTTCACGAGACGTTCGAGATCGATGTGGCGCGTGTCACGCCGGACGCTTTGCTCGGCGATGACCTGGACATCGACAGCATCGACGCAGTGGACCTCATCGTGCAGCTCAAGCCCTTGGTGGGCAAGCGGCTGCAGCCCGATGCATTCAAGTCCGTACGCACCGTGCAGGACGTGGTCGATGCCCTGCATGGCCTGCTGGACGAAGGCAAACCTGCCTGAGGCACGACTTGCCCAAGTTGCATACCGCGCTCTTTGCGCTCGCGACGCTGGCCTTTCCGCTGGCGGTCTATCTCGGCCATGGTCGCCTGGAACCGCGGTCGCTGGCGCTGGCCCTGACCATGCTGGCCGTCGCGCGCGCCTGGTCCAGTCGGCAGGCGCTCTGGTGGGTGGTGGCGGCGGGGGCGGCCGCCGTGTCGGCGGCCAGCTTGTCATTCAACGACTGGGGGCCGCTCAAGCTGTATCCCGTCCTGGTCAACGCCGTGCTGCTAGCGGTGTTCGCCGTGAGCCTGGTGCGGCCGCCTTCGGTCATCGAGCGCCTCGCCCGCCTGTCCGAGCCCGACTTGCCGCCCGCCGCAGTGAGCTACACCCGCCGCGTCACTCAGGTGTGGTGTTTGTTCTTCGCGGGTAACGGGGGGGTGGCGCTTGCTACCGCGCTGTGTGCGTCCACCGAGGTCTGGGCGTTCTACAACGGATTCGTGGCCTACCTGCTCATGGGTGCGCTTTTCGGCGTCGAATGGTTGGTGCGCCGACGTGTGAAGGCGAGGTTGGTGCATGGCTGACTGGCTCCCTCTGCCGCACGTCGCCACCGGTACGGCAAGGGCCGACCGCCTGATCGCCTGGCGCGATGGCCAACTGTTGAGGCGCGAGCGTTTCCTCGCCGACGTGGCGGATTGGCAGTCGAGATTCGCTCAGCACGGAGGCCGCCGCTTCGCGCTCTACGATGACGACGCCTATCGCTTCGCCACGGCGCTGTGGGGCGCGTGGCATGCGGGGGTGGAGGTGTACCTGCCCGGCGATCTGCAGCCAGCCACCGTGCTGCGGCTGCGTGACGAGGTAGACGCTTACGCTTGCGATCTGTCGATGGGTGACCAGGTGCGGCCGGTCGATGTGTTGCAGCCGCTCGATCCCGATGTTGCCCGGCTCGTGGTGTACACCTCGGGCTCCAGCGGTGAGCCCGTGGCCATTCCGAAGCGGCTTGCGCAGCTCGACGCGGAGGTAGGGCACCTCCAGACCGCATTCGGCGGCGGGCTGAAAGGTTCGGTGGTGCTCGGCACCGTCTCGCACCACCACATTTACGGTTTGCTGTTCTGCGTGTTGTGGCCGCTGGCGGCCGGACGGCCTTACGCTGCACGACGGCTCGGTCATCTCGGCGAGATCGTCGCCAGCCCGCACGACGCGTGTGTGGTCGTGGCGAGCCCGGCGCACATCAAACGGTTGCCCGAGGCCATCGACTGGTCCCCGGCACGCCACGCGTTGCGTGCGGTGTTTTCCTCAGGAGGGCCGCTGCCGCCCGAATCGGCACAAGCTTCGCAGTCGCTGCTCGGGCATGCACCCATCGAGGTATACGGCAGCTCAGAGACGGGCGGTATCGCCTGGCGTCAGCAAGCTGCCCACTGCAACGCATGGCGGGCGCTGCCCGAGGTGCAGTGGCGCCTGGATGGCGAACTGCTGGAGGTGCGCTCATCGCATCTGCACAGCGATGCATGGTGGACGACGTCGGATCGTGCCGAGGTGGCCGAAGGCGGCTTCGTCCTGCTCGGCCGCGCGGACCGAATCGTGAAGGTGCACGAGAAGCGGGTGTCCCTGACGGCGCTGGACCAGGCATTGGCCGCTCGGACGGAACTTTGTGAGGCTCGTGTCCTGGCGTTGCCGGGCGACCGGCTCGGCGTGGTTGTAGTACCCAGCGCCGAAGGCTGGGAGCTGCTGCGCCGGGAGGGCAAGCGAGTCCTGAACGAACGGTTGCGTGCGGTGTTGCTTGACCATGTCGAACGTGTGGCGCTGCCTCGCCGCTGGCGCTATGTACGCGCTCTGCCAGTGGATGCGCAGGGCAAGACTACTCAGCCGCTGCTCGCGGCGTTGTTCCGCCCGGTTCGGCCGGCGGGGGTATGGAGCTGGCGCGATGCGGCCATGGCGGTGGTTCAGCTCGACGTGGCGGCCGACCTCGCCGTTTTCGACGGCCACTTTCCCATGCAACCCATCCTGCCCGGCGTGGCGCAGGTGGACTGGGCGATCGGGTTTGCGCGGGAATGCTTCGCTCTGCCGGCGCGTTTCCACCGACTCGATGCGCTGAAATTCAAGCGGCCCGTGCGGCCTGGCACGGCGGTGGAGCTGACGCTCCAGTGGCAGCCCGATCGCGGCGTGCTCGGCTTTCGCTACAGCTCGTCCGAAGGCGTGCATGCGAGCGGACGGATCGTCTTCGAGGGCGCTGATGCGTGAGCCGGTGGTCGCCGTGATCCCCGTGTACAACCACCCCGCCACGGTGGGCGGCATAGTGGAGGCCGTGCGTCGCCATGGGCTGCGCTGCGTGCTGGTCGACGACGGCAGCGAGTCGGGTTGCGCGCAAGTGCTGGATGAGCTGGCGCGCGAGCACGGCGATGCCCTCACGCTGGTGCGGCTGCCACGCAACCGGGGCAAGGGCGGCGCCATGATGGCCGGCCTGCGGGAAGCGCACCGGCAGGGCTACACGCACGCATTGCAGATCGACGCCGACGGCCAGCACGATACGGGCGACATTCCCCGCTTCCTGGCTGTGTCCCGCGAGCACCCGCAGGCCGTGGTTTGCGGCTGCCCCGTCTACGACGCGAGCGTCCCCAAGAGTCGGCTGTATGCACGCTACGCGACTCACGCGTGGGTGTGGATCCATACGCTGTCGTTCGACATCCGGGACTCGATGTGCGGCTTTCGCGTCTACCCGGTGGCCGCGGTCGTCGATGTCATCGACCGCGAGGCGCCGGGCGAGAGGATGGACTTCGACGTCGAAGTCCTGGTGCGCCTGCACTGGCGGGGTTTGCGCATCGTGAGCCAGCCTACGCGCGTGAGCTACCCGCGCGACGGCATCTCGCACTTCCGGGTCTGGCTGGACAATCTCCTGATCTCCCGCATGCATGCGTTGCTGTTTTTCGGCATGTTGCGACGCTTCCCGCAGCTGATGTGGCGGAGGATGCGCGCGTGAGCACGACGGGCCGTTCCGCAGGTTCGCCCGGGCACTGGGCACAGGTGGGCGAAAGCACCTTCGTTGCAGGCATGTGGTTCCTCTACGGAGTGCACCGCTTCCTGGGCCGCTTGCCCTTCCTCCTCTGTCTCTACCCGGTCGTGCTGCACTACTGGCTCACCCGCCGCGAGGCCAGGCGGGCCTCGCTCGAGTACCTGCAGCGCATGTATGCCCACGGCGCCATTCGCTCTCTGCCGGGCCGGCGACACACCTTGCGCCACTTCCTGTCGTTCGCGGACACGCTGCTCGACAAGATGCTGGCCATGAGCGGAGGCGGCAGCGGCCGGATGCGCTACGTGGGGCACGAGCCGCTGCTGCGCATGATCGAACGAGGCGAGGGCGCGGTCCTCGTGACGGCGCACGTCGGCTGCCTGGAGCTTTGTCAGGCGATGGCCGAGCGCCAGCATGGATTCCGCCTGACCGTGCTCGTGCACACCGCGCATGCCGAGCGCTTCAACCGGCTGCTGCGCCGGCTGCGTCCCGACCACGGCGTCACGCTCATGCAGGTGAGCGAGGTGACGCCGGCCACGGCCGTGACGCTCGCCGACAAGGTGGCGAGCGGCGAGTTCGTGGCGATCGCAGGTGATCGCGTTCCGCTGCGCCCCGGCGCGAACACCGTCGCCTGGGCCGACTTCCTCGGCCGCCAGGCACCTTTCCCGGTGGGGCCCTACGTGCTCGCCTGGCTGCTGAAGTGCCCGCTGTACGCAATGCTGTGTCTGCGCCAGCCGGGAGGCCATGCCGTGTACTTCGAGCCGCTGGCGCAACGCGTGGAACTGCCGCGTGCCCAGCGCGCCCAGGCGCTGGCCCGCTACGCGGCGGCTTTTGCCACGCGCCTGGAAGCCCGGCTCGCGCAGGCGCCTTACGAATGGTTCAACTTCTTCTCTTTCTGGGGGCAGCCGGTGGCTGCGCCGCACCATGACCCAGCCTGAACTTCCTCGCGTGTGCTTCGACGGCGGCCGGCTTGCGATCGAAGACGTGGTCGCGATCGCGCAGCGCAGGGCCATGGCCGTCCTCGGACGCGGCAGCGAGTTCCGCGACCGCATCGCCCGGGGCGCGGACTTCCTGGAGGGCCTTTTGCGTGACGACGGCGTCATCTACGGCGTCACCACCGGCTACGGCGATTCCTGCACGGTGAGCATTCCGCCGGCTCTCGTGGCCGAGCTCCCGCATCACCTGTACGCCTACCACGGCTGTGGGGCCGGGCGCTGGCTCACGCCGGAGGAAACGCGCGCCGTGCTGGCCGTGCGGCTGGCCTCCCTGGCGCAAGGCAAGAGCGGCGTGAGCGTCGCGCTGCTGGAGCAGATCGAGCGCCTGCTGGTGCACGACGTGCTGCCGCTGATTCCGGCCGAGGGGTCGGTGGGCGCGAGCGGCGACCTCACTCCCCTGTCCTACGTGGCGGCCGTGCTGTGCGGAGAGCGTGACGTGCTCTGGCGTGGCGAGCGGCGCAAGGCCCAGGATGCCTTTGCCGCGATCGGCATCGAGCCTTTGCGGCTGCGGCCCAAGGAAGGGCTGGCGATCATGAACGGCACGGCGGTGATGACCGCGCTCGCCTGCCTGGCCTGGCAGCGGGCGGACACCGTGTCGAGGCTCGCCACCCGGCTCACCGCGTGCAATGTGGTGGCGAGTGCGGGCAACGCGCACCACTACGACGAGGCGCTCTTCGAGGTCAAGCCTCACGTAGGGCAGCAGCGCGTGGCCGCGCGGCTGCGGGCCGACCTGGCGAGCGACCGTCCGGCGCGTAACGAGCAGCGCCTGCAGGACCGCTACTCGCTGCGCTGCGCACCGCACGTCATCGGCGTGCTGGAGGATGCCCTGCCGTTCTTTCGCACCCTCATCGAGAACGAGCTCAACAGCGCCAACGACAACCCCATCATCGATGCAGAGCGCGGGCAGGTGCTGCACGGCGGGCACTTCTACGGCGGCCACGTGGCTTTCGCCATGGATGGCCTGAAGAATGCCGTCGCCAACGTGGCGGACTTGCTCGACCGTCAGCTCGCCCTGCTGGTGGACGTCCGCTACAACCATGGACTGCCGACCAACCTGTCGGGCGCGGTGGGCGACCGTGCCGCGGTGAACCATGGCCTCAAGGCATTGCAGATCAGCGTGTCTGCGTGGACGGCCGAAGCACTGAAGCTGACGATGCCGGCATCGGTGTTCTCGCGCTCCACCGAGTGCCACAACCAGGACAAGGTGAGCATGGGCACCA
>CBINBY010000096.1:0-16476 GCA_966248995.1 uncultured Burkholderiales bacterium
TGCCCAGGTGGCGGAATTGGTAGACGCACTAGTTTCAGGTACTAGCGGGTAACACCGTGGAGGTTCGAGTCCTCTCCTGGGCACCAAACAAAAAAGAAAAAGATGAAAGGCCGCAGTATGCGGCCTTTTTCATTGGCCTCACGCCTTCAACGAGTCGCCGAGCCGCCACCACTTAGATCACAAACTTTCTCGCCAGTCCTTGCGGACGCAAGCTGTCGTATTCCTCAAAGGGCTGGTGGATCCACGGACTGGTCGGCAGCATCTCCACGTAATAGTCGGGCAGATATGTCGATACTCCCTTTGTCCAAATCACCGCGGAACGCAGTTCGCTGATTGATGGCATCCCGCGCAGGCGCTCCACCACCGCGCGCAACGTCACGCCGGAGTCGGCGAGATCGTCCACCAGCAACACACGGCCGGCCAGTTCCCCTTTGGGCATGGTGATGTACTTCGCCAGATCAAGCCGGCCCTGGATGGTGCCACCTTCCGCCCGGTAGGAACTCGTCGCCATGATGGCCAGCGGTTTGTCGAATACACGAGAGAGCACGTCTCCGGGCCGCATACCGCCACGCGCCAGGCAAAGGATCTGGTCGAACTCCCATCCGGAGGCATGAATCTTGAGCGCCAGGCGCTCGATCAGCATGTGGTATTCGTCCCATGAGACGTACAAGTGTTTGCCGTCATCGGTGAGCATGTGTCAGGTTCCTATGAAGTCATTGGCCGCCCTTTCCCACTGGGGAAGGGCCCAGGGGCCATGCCGCGCATCGCGCTCAACCGTTGTAGGGGTGCCTCAGCAAGATGGTGTGCTCGCGGTCGGGACCGGTGGATACCATGTCGATTGGCGCGCCGATGAACTGCTGCACACGCTCCAGATACCGTCGCGCGTTCACTGGCAATTGCTCCCATTGCGTGACGGCCGCCGTGGCCTGCTTCCAGCCAGGGAAGGTTTCGTAGATAGGTCGACAAGCGGCAATGTCATCCGCATCGAGCGGCAGGATGTCAACCTGCCGACCACATAGTTCGTAACCTACGCAGACCTTGATCTCGTCGAGCCCGTCGAGCACGTCGAGCTTGGTAAGACACAAGCCTGAAACACCGTTGATGACGATGGACCGCTTGAGCGCAGCCGCGTCCAGCCAGCCACAGCGGCGAGCTCGGCCGGTGACAGTGCCACGCTCCTGCCCCACGGTGGAGAGGTGATGGCCGACACTCCCCACCTCGTCAATCGGCAGCTCGGTAGGAAACGGCCCGCTACCCACTCGCGTGGTGTATGCCTTCGTGATCCCGAGAATGTAGTGCAGCATGTCCGGCCCTACTCCGGCACCTGCCGCCGCGCTGCCCGCAACGCAGTTGCTCGACGTGACGTACGGGTAGGTGCCGTGGTCCACGTCAAGCAAGGTGCCTTGCGCCCCTTCGAAAAGTAGGTTGCCGCCGTCACGATTGGCACGATGCAACATGTAGCCGACATCGGCCATCATCGGCTTGAGTGCCTCACCAAGCTTCATCGCACGGTCAAAGATAGGCTCGAACTCCAGGGGCTTGGCGCGCAAGTAGCCGGCGAGGGCAAAGTTGTGCAACTCCAGCAATTCGCGCAGCCGACTCCTGAAACGCTCCGGATGCTTGAGATCCTGCATGCGCAGCGCCCGCCTCGCGACCTTGTCTTCGTAAGCCGGTCCCACACCCTTGCCGGTCGTACCAATCTTGCCTACCCCGCTGCGTTCGCGTAACGCCTCCCGGGCCCTGTCCACCTCCACGTGGAAGGGCAGGATCAGCGGGCACGATTCGCTGACGAACAGCCGCGAGCGCACATCCAGGCCGATGCCTTCTAGCCGCTCGATCTCGCCCAGCAAGTGGGCCGGATCCACCACCACGCCGTTGCCGATGTAGCAGGCCACGCCTTCACGCATGATGCCCGATGGGATGAGCTGCAGGGCCGTTTTCACACCCTTGATAACCAGCGTATGGCCTGCGTTGTGCCCCCCCTGGAAGCGCACCACGCCCTGCGCATGATCGGTCAGCCAGTCCACCACCTTGCCCTTGCCTTCGTCGCCCCACTGGGTGCCGACGACAACCACGTTGTGTCCGGCGGCGTTCGCCTTCTTCTGCTGCATGTGAACGTTTCCGTTTCGAGAACCTGATCGGGCCGCACGGCACTCAGAGCGCGCGCACCACCCACTGATCGTCTACCGCGACCAGTTCGCGGTCGCAGTCGAACTCCTGGCCTTCGTGCTCGTGGCCAGGCAGGATGCATACCACCGTCTCGCCTTGTTGCCTGAGCCGACGTACGGCCGACCGCAAGGCCTCCGCTTCGCCCCACGGCGCGCGGATGGCCGCCTGCAAGCGCCGAGCCGGCACCAGTTCAGCGAGCTCCTTGAGGTCGAGACTGAAACCGACCGCGGGCCGGTTTCGGCCAAAGGCAGCGCCAACCTCGTCATAGCGACCGCCGCGCGCGATAGCGTCACTGCACCCCGCCGTATAAATGGCGAAGCGCGGCCCGCTGTAATAGGCGTAGCCACCGAGGTCGGCCAGATCGAGACCAACACGAGCCTCAGGATGCGCGTGTTGCAGCCTTCGAGCGAGCGAATCCAGGTCGGCCAAGGCAGCCCTCACCAGGGGACGAGCAGGCAGCTCCCGCTCGGCTGCCACCAGGACATCGATTCCGCCGTACAGACCCACGAGCGCCGTGAGCCCGCGGCCAATCTCGGTATCCAGCCCTTGGACCAGCTCATCGAGTGTCGACGTGTCCTTGGCCGCCAGGGCACGAATGAGCTCGGCCGTGTGCGCAGGCGTGAGATCAACGCCAGCGAGCAGGCCACGCAGGATACGGGCATCGCCAAGATCGAGCGTGACACTCGTGATGCCGGCGCTGCGCAAGCAGTCGAGCGCCAAGTCCTGGACCTCAAGGTCAGCCTCCAGGCCTGCATGACCATAAGTCTCGGCACCAAACTGCAGCGGCTCTCGACTGGCGTGCAACCCTTGAGGGCGCGTGTGCAGCACCGGTCCGCAATAGCACAGGCGCGTCAGCCCCTCCCGGTTCAGCAGATGCGCGTCGATGCGCGCAACCTGCGACGTGGTATCAGCCCGCACGCCCAGCGTCCGTCCGCTCAGCTGATCGACCAGCTTGAAGGTCTTGAGGTCCAGCTCGCGCCCGGTGCCGGATAGCAGGGACTCCAAGTGCTCCAGCAGCGGGGGCATGACCAGTTCAAAGCCATAACGACGCGCGACGTCCAGCAGCCCTCTCCGCAGCTCTTCGATGTGCCTGGCCTGAGCAGGCAGGACATCGGCAATGTGCTCGGGCAGCAGCCAAGCAGACGACATGGGAAATACGGGGGGATTTGAAAGCGGCATTGTACCGGCCGCCTCCAGGGCGGATGGGCCATGCACCGCAAAGTTTAGGACAGCGCGAGCAGTGTTAGGCCGACCGCCGTGCTCGCTAGCCCGACGAAGCGGATCTGGCCATCGGTCATTCGAGTGGCGCGCTCGAACACCGAGCGCCAGAGCCGAGGATTGAACAGCGGCAACATGCCCTCGATGACCAGCGTCATCGCGAAGGCGGCAAACAGCACCTGCGCAGTCACAGCGCGCCCAAGGTCACTTCTTGACGCCGGCCGAAGCTGTTCCTGCACCCCCCATGGGTGTGCTGCGCATGGAACGGAAGAAGTCGCTGGAGGGATCGACCACCATTACATCGTTCTTGCTGCGAAATGCGCTGCGATAGGCACTCAGGCTGCGGTAGAACGCTGCGAACTGCGGGTCGCGCCCGAAGGCTTCTGCGAAGATCGCCGACGCGCGCGCATCACCATCGCCCTGCACCTTCTGGGCATCACGGTATGCCTCGGCCACGATCACCTCGCGCTGCCGGTCGGCATCGGCGCGTATCTTCTCGCCCTCGGCCGCTCCGGTGGAGCGCAGTTCGTTGGCGACACGCTTGCGCTCAGACTCCATGCGCCGGTAGATCGACTCGGTGATGTTGGGTGAAAAATCCACGCGCTTGATTCGGACGTCCACGATCTGGATACCAAAGGCCTTGGCCTCATCGACCAACCGGTTGCGCACGTCCTGCATGACCTTGTCGCGCTCGGCAGAGAGCACTGCGCGCACTGTGCGCCTGGTAACTTCCTCGTTGAACGCCGCCTGCACGATCGGGCTCAGCCGGGTCTCCACGTTCCGGATGTCGACGCCATTGTTACGAATGAACTGGCGCGCGTCGGTGATCTGCCACTTGACCAGCCAGTCGATCACGAGACTCTTCTTCTCTGCCGTGAAGATGGGGCGACTCTCCGGGCTGTCGAGCGTCTGGATGCGGCGATCGAGGAACACCACATTCTGAAAGGGTGGGGGCAGCTTGAACTTCAGCCCCGGCTGGGTGGCCACTTCCTTGATCTCGCCCAGAGCGTAGATTACCGCGTACTGGCGCTGGTCCACAATGAACAGCGTCGAGAACAGGATCATCAGGACGACGAGCGTGCCTGCAACGTAAAAGCCGATGCGGTTCATGTATGCGTCTTCGCTTCGAGGATTCCCGTCCTAGCGGCCGTCACGTTCGCGGCTGCGCTGGTTGTCGCGCGAGCGCACGTCCACAGTGGCCGGCGTGGTGGTTCCTTCTGCCGCCGGTGCAGGCGGCGCGGTAGGCACGCTGGCACCGGCCTGTTGCAGCAACTTGTCGAGCGGCAGGTAAAGGAGATTGGAGTTGTTGCGCGTGTCGACGAAGACCTTGGTCACGTTGGAATACACGTGCTGCATGGTGTCGATGTACATCCGATCGCGCGTCACAGCTGGCGCCTTGCGGTACTCCTCGAACACGCTGCTGAAGCGCTGCGCGTCACCCTCGGCCTGGGCGATGACTCGGGCACGGTAGCCCTCAGCCTCTTGCCTCAGGCGCGCGGCCGTGCCCTGGGCCTTGGGAATGACCTCATTGGCGTACGCCTGGGCCTCATTCTTCAACCGCTCGCGGTCCGCCCCCGCCTTGAAGGCGTCGTCGAACGCAGTCTGCACCTGCTCAGGAGCCTGCACGTTCTGCACGTTGACGTTGGCAACCACGATGCCGGCATGAAGCCGGTCAAGTTGAGCCTGAATGGACTTGACCAGGTCGGCGGCGATGGCATCGCGCTGTTCATAGAGCACGGAATCCATGTTGCTCTTGCCCACGATTTCGCGCACCGCCGACTCAGCGGCCATCACCACCGCCTCCTCCGGGTCACGGTTCTCGAAGACGAACTGACGCGCGTCCTTGAGGCGGTACTGGACGGTAAAGCGGATGTCGACGATGTTCTCGTCCTGCGTAAGCATCGACGAGTCGCGCAAACCGGTAGCGGGCACCACCGTATTTCGCCCAATCTCACGTGAGCGCAACGTAGTAACGGATACCGTTTCGTGCGACTGGAACGGATAAGGCATGCGCCACTGGAAACCGGCATCGGCGGTATGGCTGTAGCGGCCAAAGGTCATGACGACCGCCTGCTGGCCTTCCTGCACGATGAAGAAGCCGCTGGCGAGCCAGATCAATGCGATGACCGCGACGATGAGCCCGACACCGATACCGGCGCTCTTCATGTCTGGCTGGAAGTTGTTGTCGTCGCCCTGTCCCCCTCCGCGCGAGCCACCACCCTTGCCACCAAACAGCCCGGACAGCTTGCGATTGAAGTCACGCCACAGTTCGTCGAGATCGGGTGGACCGTCCCCCCGCCCGCCGTTGGACCGATCGAGGTCAGCTCCGAGGACAGGACGGCGCGCGACACGGAGGGCAACGCCCAGACCACCTCGTGGCCATGCAGCGGCTGCAAGCATGGCAGCACGCAAGCGTGCACGGAAGCGCCCGCGAGTGTCGGGAAACGTGCCGTTTGCGGCACCAAGTTGACTGCTCATCGTGAGGAGTGCAAGTGTGTAGTGCCTGTGCTTCGGGCGTGCGGATCCGCGCCCTCCGCGGCTTCGGAATGGATCAAGGAGGAAAAGGCCGCCTCTGGCGACGCTTGATCGGCGGCCGCACCTTGCACAGCCTGCCCGATGATCTTGCGCAGTTCGTCGAGGCCATCCCCCCCCAGGGCGCTCACGAACACGCGGGGACAACGGACACCTGCTTCGACCTCAAGGACATCCACCGTGCTGCGAGGCCGCTGGGTGGAGGCGAGCCGATCCACCTTGTTGTAGACCAGGACCTGGGGAATGCCCCGGGCTCCGATATCCGCAAGCACACGTTGCACCTCGGCCATTTGCTCGGCCAACAGGGGGCTGGAGGCGTCAACCAGATGCAGCAGCAAATCCGCATCCGCCGCCTCCTGAAGGGTGGCCTCGAAGGCCTCAACGAGCTTGTGCGGCAGATCGCGGATGAAGCCCACGGTGTCGGACAGCGAGACCGAACGGCCGACGTCGTCCAGGTAGAGTTGTCGAGTCGTGGTGTCGAGGGTGGCGAATAGCTGGTCGGCGGCATAGCTGCGCGCCTTCACCAGTGCGTTGAAGAGCGTGGACTTGCCCGCGTTCGTGTAGCCCACCAGCGAGACGCGGAAGGTGTGGTTGCGCTCACGCGCCCGGCGCTGTGTGTTGCGCTGGCGCTTGACCTTTTCTAGGCGCTCCTTCACCGCCTTGATGCGCTCGCCGATCATCCGTCGGTCCAGCTCGATCTGTGCCTCACCCGGACCGCCGCGCGCACCGATGCCACCACGCTGGCGCTCCAAGTGCGTCCAGCGGCGCACCAACCTTGTGGAAAGGTACTGCAGCTGCGCGAGCTCGACCTGAAGTTTGCCTTCGTGGCTTTGGGCCCGAGCGGCGAAGATCTCCAGGATGAGCATCGTCCGGTCAGCCACTGCCACGCCGAGGTGACGCTCGAGGTTGCGCTGCTGCGCCGGTGACAGGGCCTGATCGAACAGCACGGCGTCGGCCTGGTGGCCGACCACCAGAGCCTTGATCTCGTCGGCCTTGCCGGAACCCACGAACAAGGCCGGGTCGGGCGCTTTGCGCCGCGCGACGACACGTGCTACCGGCATGTCACCGGCGGACTCCGCGAGCTGCGCGAGCTCGTCGAGCGTGGGATCGAACGTGGAAGAACCGCCCACGTCCACGCCGACCAGAATGGCCCGAGCCATCCCGGCATCAGCCGCGGGTAATGTGGAGGACCTCAAGTTGGATGGAGCTCCGGTGAGAGCGCAGCGAACGCCGAGCGCTTAGCCCTGATCCTGGGGCTCGGTGGCGTGGAAATTCACGGCACGCCCCGGCACGACGGTGGAGATGTCGTGCTTGTAGACCATCTGCGTGACCGTGTTCCGCAGGAGCACCACATACTGATCAAAAGACTCAATATGCCCCTGCAGCTTGATTCCGTTCACGAGGTAGATCGAAACCGGAACGTGCTCCTTGCGCAGCAGGTTGAGAAAGGGGTCTTGTAGGAGTTGCCCTTTGTTGCTCACGATATAGCTCCGTGTTGAAAATTATGAGAGTGGCACCTTAACACAGGGTTCCCACGGCTCGGGTGTCACGCTCAAAGGCCTTCAGGAATTCTTCTCGTCGAAAGGGTTGCGCCCGGAGCGCATCTCGATGCGCAAAGGAGTGCCGACCAGGTTGAAATGCTGGCGGAACCGGCCCTCAAGGTAGCGTTTGTACGCGTCGGTCACATGCTCCAGCGAGTTTCCATGCACCACTACGACCGGTGGGTTCATACCTCCTTGGTGCGCATAGCGCAGCTTGGGCCTGAACATGCCGGCACGCTTAGGCGCTTGGTGTTCGACAGCTTCGTGCAGCAGACGCGTGAGCACAGGGGTGGACAGCTTGCGCGTGGCCGAGGCATGCGCTTCCGCGACGGCCTTCCACAGGGGACCCAACCCTTGGCGCCTGAGAGCCGAGATGTGGAGCACGGGCGCGAACTTTAAGAAGGCCAGCCGCTGTTCGATGGACCTCAGGAGCATCTGCCTCTGGTACTCATCGACGGCGTCCCACTTGTTCACCGCCACCACCACCGCACGCCCACTGTCCAACACGTACCCGGCAATGTGCGCATCCTGGTCGGTCACGCCCTGGGTGGCGTCGAGCAGCAGCAGCACGACGTGCGCATCGGATATGGCTTGCAACGTCTTTACCACCGAGAACTTCTCGATGGCTTCGAACACACGACCCTTGCGGCGCAGGCCCGCGGTGTCGATGAGCTGGAACTTCTGCCCGTTGCGCTCGAACGGTACGGTGATGGCATCACGCGTGGTGCCTGGCTGGTCGAAAGCCACCAGTCGCTCCTCGCCGAGCCAAGTATTGATGAGCGTGCTCTTGCCAACGTTCGGACGACCGGCGACTGCAAGCCGGATCGGCGCGCCCTCCTCCGCCGGTTCTTCCTCTTCATCATGAGACGGCGAGTCGGCCAGTGCTGCCTCGGTGAGGCTGCGGATACCCTGACCATGGGCCGACGAGATTGGGTGCGGCTCGCCGATACCCAACTCGTGGAACTCGGCAAGCAGTGGCGAATCAGCCATGCCCTCGGCCTTGTTGGCCGCGAGGATCACCTTCTTGTTCACCGAGCGCAGGTAGTGCGCGATGTCGTGGTCCTGCGCCGACAAACCAGCACGGACATCGACCACGAAGACCACGACATCGGCCTCGGCTACCGCCTGGCGCGTCTGCTTGGCCATTTCCTTGACGATGCCCGCGGTGCTGTCGGGCTCGAAGCCCCCCGTGTCCACGACAATGAACTCGCGGTCTCCCAGCCGCCCGTCGCCGTAATGACGATCACGCGTCAAGCCCGGGAAGTCGGCGACGATGGCGTCGCGGCTTTTGGTGAGGCGGTTGAACAACGTGGACTTGCCGACGTTGGGCCGCCCGACGATGGCGATGACGGGCTTCATGGCAAGGGCCACCCCTATTCGAGCCTGTAGGCGTACAACCCGCCGCTGCGGGTGACGACCAGCACCGTGGAACCGGAAGCCACGGGGGCGGCAGCAATGCCGCTGCCGTCGGTGGTGGTGCGCAGCAGTGCCTCGCCCTTGTCGCGCGACAGCCAATGCACTACCCCCTGGGCATCGCCAAACACCACGGCTCGCGGCGTGGCAAGGGGGGCTGACAGACCGCGGTACAAGTAAGCCTCCGACTGCCAGGCCACTTCGCCGGAGGGCGTTTTCCAGGCGGTGATGCGATCGCTGGCGTCCGCGCCGAAGACCCACTGATCGTCCGCCGCCACGCCCACGATGCCGCCCACGGGCCGAGTCCAGCTCAGCGCACCGCGCTCGGCATCCACGCACCCCACGGCAGCCTGGAATGAACGCGCGCACACCAGATCGCCAACTCGCGCAGCGGGCCCGACGAGATCGGCCAGGCGCTCCACCTCATTGGTTCCACGAGGGGAACCAATGGTGAACTCCCATCGCACGTCGCCGTTGTTGGGATCGAGTCCCGCGAGCCTCGACCCTTGCCCTACCAGCAGGGTGTCCTTGAAGGCGGCAATCACACCCCCTTGGGCCAGCGTGAGCGGATCGCCGGGCCGGCGTACGGACCACAGCCGGGCGCCATCAGCGGCGTCGAAAGCATGCACGCTGCGATCGCTGGCGAGCACGAAGACTCGCTCGCCGGCCACGAGCGGCGCCGTGGTCACCCGCAGGCCCAGAGGCGCGCGCCATAGCTCTCGGCCAGCTTCCAGCGTGACCAAGCCCCCATCGCGCGTCACTACCGCGGCGAAGCGTCCGTCACTACCTACCCCAGCGGAGAGGTCCCCTCCCACCTGGCCTCGCCAAAGCTCCCGGCCGGTATCGGCCTGGATGGCGAGTACGGCACCGTTGCTCGACGCCACGGTGAACACGCCCGGGGTCACCGCCACCGCAAGCGGAAACTGGACGGCCCCTACTTGCTGCATCCATACCGCACGTGCGGCCAGTTGCGGCTCAACGGGCACCAAGGGGGTAGGTTCCGGTCTGCTGTTGCTGGCGCAACCGGACAACAGTGCAACCGCCAGGATTGCGGCGGCCAACAGCCACTGCATCATCGCGCCTCCCCGGCGATAACCGGCTTGTCCGTCAGAGGTGCAGCGCCCAACGCCGTAAGCTTGGCCTCGACGACGCGGCGGTAACCGACTTCCGCATTCATGAGGCTCCAGGCCTTTTGGTAGGCACCCTTCGCGTCATCCTTCTTACCCTGCGCCAGCAAAATGTCCCCTCGACGGTCGGCCACGAGCGCTTCGAACTCCTTTGTCGTCGCCCCTTCGAGCGCCTTGAGCGCCTCGTCGTACTGCTTGCGGTCGAAGAGGATGGAAGCGAGGCGCAGCCGCGCGACCGTCTTGTATTCGTCCTCCCGCGCGTGATCGACGACCCAGCGAAGCGTGGCACCCGCGTTGTCGGCCTGTCCCTTCTCGTACTGCGCCTTGGCGACCAGCAACCCACCTTGCTCGGCGTAAGTGGTGCGGCCGTAGCGTTCGCGCAGCGTGGCGAACAGCGTGGAGGCGCGGTCCACCTCTCCCGCCTGCGTGGCCTTCTCCACCTCGTCATACAGCGCACCTGCCTTCACAGACTGGTCACGCTGCCACAACTGCCAACCGTTCCAGGCGGCATAGGCACCGAGCACGGCGATAAGCGCCCACGTGACCAGGTTGCCGTACTGCTTCCAGAAATGCTTGAGCTGGTCGAGCTGTTCTTGTTCTTGAAGGTCGAGATGAGTCGCCATGGCAATGCTTGCGTGGGAAGGCGCGATTATGCGGTGAGGAGGTCGCAGGCCCAGGTTTGCACACCATCCAGCGATAGGGTGCGCTGTGGCGTGTCAACCTGCCGCAAATCCTTCAGCGCCACTTCGCCGCGGGCGAGTTCATCATCACCAAAAATGAGCGCGTAGCGTGCACCACTTGCATCCGCACGCTTGAACTGCGACTTCATGCTGCCGCCCCCGGCATGCATCAGCACGCCTACGCCTGCCACGCGCAGCTCTTCGATCACGGCCGTTGCACGCGGCACCGCGGCAGGCGAGAGGATGACGGCATACGCCCGAGGGGCTGAGCTCGGCACAGGCAAACCCAGTTCCTGGATCAGCAGAAGCAGCCGCTCGATGCCGAGACCGAATCCAACCGCTGGCGACGCCTTCCCCCCCAGCTGCTCGATGAGGCCGTCATAGCGGCCACCACCACACACGGTGCCCTGGGAGCCCAGCTGGTCTGTGACCCATTCGAACACCGTCAAGTTGTAGTAGTCCATGCCGCGAACCAACCGGGGGTTGACGCGATACTCAAGCCCGTTCGCTTCCAGCACGGCGCGCACGGCATTAAAGTGCGCCAGCGACGCCTCACCCAGAAAGTCGATGAGCTGGGGGGCGGCCTCCACCACCGACTGCATCGCAGGGTTCTTGGTGTCGAGGATGCGCAGAGGGTTGGTGTGCAGGCGCCGCTTGGCATCGTCATCCAGCGCCGCGGCGTGCGCTTCGAAGTGGCGCACCAGTGCATCACGGTGCGCGCGGCGCTCGTCCGGCTGCCCGAGGCTGTTGATCTCGAGCCGCACATGGCAACCCTCCATCAAGCCGAGTTCGCGCCACAGCGCGCGACCCATAAGGATCATCTCGGCATCCACATCGGGACCGGCGTAGCCGAGCGCTTCCACATCGAGCTGGTGGAACTGCCGATAGCGGCCCTTTTGCGGCCGCTCGTGGCGGAACATCGGGCCCATCGTCCACACTCGCAGCGGCCCGTTATAGAGAGCGTTGTGTTCGACGATGGCGCGTACGATGCCCGCGGTGGCCTCCGGGCGCAGCGTGAGCCGGTCACCGTTCATGGAGTCGACAAAGGAGTACATCTCCTTCTCGACGATGTCGGTCACCTCCCCCAGGCCGCGCACGAACAGTGCCGTGGGCTCGACCACCGGCGTCAGCAAATACTGGTAGCCATACCGGGAAACGACGGCACGCACCGCCGCCTCGAACCGCTGCCACAGCGCGGAATCCGGCAGTTTCTCGGTACGCGGCACCGAGCTTGGCAGGATGTCGTTCATGCCCTTGACGGCACGCAGCATGTCCATGTTGTATAGCGGGAAAGTGGAACGGAAAACAGGTGTAGCCGCGGGCCCCGCGGCGCATCGTCAGGCCCCGGCCTGCACTGCTGCACCGTAGCGGCGCTCGATGTAGGCCTCGACCAAAGCCTGGAATTCCTCGGCAATGCGTTCGCCGCGCAAGGTGAGCGCCTTCTCGCCGTCGATGAATACAGGCGCGGCAGGCGCCTCGCCGGTTCCGGGCAAGCTGATACCGATGTCGGCATGCTTGCTCTCGCCCGGACCATTGACGATGCAGCCCATCACCGCGACTTTCATCTTCTCGACGCCTGGGTAACGAGCCCGCCACACCGGCATCTGCGCACGCAGGTAGTCGTCGATCTGCTTGGCCAGTTCCTGGAAGGTGGTGCTCGTCGTGCGGCCGCAGCCGGGACAGGCAGTCACACTGGGATTGAAGGAACGAAGCCCGAGCGCCTGCAATATCTCAAGCGCCACCACGACTTCCTGCGTCCGCGCCTCACCGGGCTGGGGCGTGAGCGAGACCCGGATGGTGTCGCCGATTCCCTGCTGCAGCAGCAGGGCAAGCGCGGCCGTCGAGGCCACCGTACCCTTGGTGCCCATGCCGGCCTCGGTAAGGCCCAGGTGCAGCGGGTAGTCGCAGCGAGCAGCCAGCGCCTGGTACACCGTCACCAGGTCCTGCACCGCGGACATCTTGCAAGACAGGACGATCTGGCTCTCCGGCAGCCCGAACTCCTCGGCGCGCCGCGCCGACTGCAGCGCGGATGTGATGACCGCGCGATACATCACCTGCTGCGGCTCGTGCGGCTGCGGCAAGCGGGCGTTCTCGTCCATCAACTGGGCGAGCAGCTCCTGATCCAGGCTGCCCCAGTTCACCCCGATACGCACCGGCTTGCCGTGACGCGCGGCCACTTCGACCATCTGCGCGAACTGCTTATCGTGCTTGTCACCCCTGCCGACATTGCCCGGGTTGATGCGGTACTTGCTCAGCGCCTCGGCGCAGGCCGGGAATTCCGTCAGCAGGCGATGGCCGTTGTAGTGAAAATCCCCGATCAGCGGCACGTCGATGCCCATGCGGTCCAGCTGCTCCCGTATGTGCGGCACGGCCTGTGCCGCCTCGGGCGTATTGACCGTAATGCGGACCATCTCCGAACCGGCCACCGCGAGCTCTTTCACCTGGATCGCGGTCTCTAGCACGTCGACAGTGTCGGTGTTGGTCATCGACTGCACGCGCACAGGCGCATCGCCTCCGACGGTGACCACACGTGACCCCCAACGCACTTTCGCCTGGCGGCTGCGGCGCGCCTGAGGCGCAGCGGGAGCAATGTACTCCGCAAACGCGTCGCGAATTTCGTTCATGTGGGCTTGCCTACTTCAGTTCGAGCCGGGCGACGTTGTCGCGACCGCCCGCGGCGGCCAAGTCGACAGGTTTGCCGCGGAAAGTGAGCTGAGTGCTGCGCGCGTTGCCGATCTTCACGCGCAGCGGGGCAGGCGCGTCGAGGGTCACTTCCTCTCCCGCTTTGATCAGCCGAGCCAACAAAACGCGCGAGTTCGCATCGCGCACCTCTACCCAGCTGGGGGCCTGAGCACGCAGTCGAAAGGCCGTGTCAGGGGCGTGGAATGGCAGCGCGCCTGTTGCTGCGTTGTTCGGCGGGTCTGTAATAGGGGCCGCACTGACCACGGACGAGCCGAGCACGGCTCCTTCCTGCGCACCCGCCGATGAGGTAGCAATCGCACTGGCCGGCAACGCGGCGGGATCGGCGGCAGGACTCACCATCGGGATAGCTGGCGCAGCCGGAGGCTGAACTCCGGGAACGGACAGCGTTGCGGAAGCGGGGGGATCCACGGATTGGACGACAGGCGAGCTGGCAGCCCCCGGGGCCGACACGCCGCCAGACGAGAGGCCGAGCCCGGAGAGCCAACTTTGCGGCAGCAGGTACACGATGGCGGCCATCACGATGATTGCGAGCGCGGCCCACATACCTGGCGACACCCGCGTCAGCCGCTCGGTCGACTCACCGTGCGCGTCCCGCTCTCTGAAGGGCTCGTTGATGCCCTGACTCACATGCTCGAGCCGGTGGCTCACCGGCGCAGGCAGCAGGGCGAGCACCGGCGCCGGATCCATCTTGAGCGCCCGGCACACGGTTTGAGCCAGTGCACGCGTAAAGGTCGCATCGGGCAGTTCTTCAAAGCGGTCGGCCTCCAGCGACTCCAGTTTGCGCTGCGAAACCTTGATGGTGGCTGCAAGCGCAGCGATATGCAGGCCGTGCGCCTGCCGGGCTGCACGCAAGAGACCGCCCGCGGTGCGTGCCGGGATGGGAACTTCGCTCACGACTTCACTCATCAAACTGCCCTCGCTCGAACGCACTCGCCTCCCGGGACTGCGGAAAGCGGTTGCGAAGCTGCGCGCCAAAATCCTGAACGCCCTGCACGTTGCCGAGACGTTTCTCGATGCGTGCGGCTAGCCAGAGAGTCTCGGCGTTGGCGAGGTCGGGGTTGCCGTTCAAGCGCCTGATGTGAAAGCGAGCACGCTCGTACTCGCCTCGCCGGTACAGCACCTCCGTCAGATTGACAGAAGTCGCCGGATTGGCGGGATCGAGCTCATAGGAGCGCATGAGCGACTCCTCGGCCTGCTGCCACTGGCCGGCTCGTGCCTGACAGATGCCCCGCGTAAGCAGCGTGCGGGGCGACTCGCGGTACTGCGGCACATCCAACGCTTGCCGGAACATCTCGTCCGACTCGGCGTAGCGGCGCTTTTGGCATAGGTACCAGCCGAAGTTCTGCATGACATCGGCATCGCGGGGCGCCAGTTGGAGCGCCCGTCGGAAGCTGTCCTCTGCCAACGCGTCATCGCCCAGACTGGCGTAGACCAACCCGCGCAGGTTAAAGGCGGCAGCATTGGTGGGGTCGGCATTGATGGCGAGCTTCACCTCATCGAGTGCCGTGGTGAGCTGACCGCGGCCGAAATAGGCGGCTGCGAGTTCCATGCGGACCCGGGAGCGACGCGCAGCCTCGGGCTCGTCGGATGCGGTAATGCGATCTCTCGCTTCTGCAGGTGTCGCATCGACCTGATGCGTGCTGCCTTCTCCTTGGACCGTCGTGCAAGCGACCAGCAGCAGGCCGGCTAGCACTCCGGCAGCGCACGCCGCCATGCGTCTTGCACCGAGAACATCCCAACTCATGCCTTGGTCTCCTGCCTGGTGTTCGGCTGTTCAATGCCGCCACCCTCACTCGGGGGCGGCGGTCGGTGAATGTGGATAGGCGCGCGTGCCGCCAGTCGCTGCTGAACTCGCGTGCGGTCCTGCACCTCCCCGGCCAATTGGCCGCACGCCGCATCAATGTCGTCGCCGCGCGTCTTGCGCACTGTCGTCACGATCCCGGAGTCCTGAAGGATGCGGGCGAAATCCGTCACCCGTTCGCGCGGCGAACGCCTGAGCCCCGACTCCGGGAACGGATTGAAGGGAATGAGGTTGAACTTGCACGGTACCCGGCCCCGAACTCGCTCCACGAGTCGCTCGGCATGCACAGCTGTGTCGTTCACGCCGTCGAGCATGCAGTACTCGAAGGTGATGAAGTCACGAGGTGCCGCCGAGAGGTAACGGTTGCAAGCGGCGAGTAGTTCCTGGATGGGGTACTTGCGATTGATCGGCACGAGGTCATCGCGCAATGCATCGTCCGGCGCGTGCAGCGAGACTGCCAGTGCGACGGGGCAGTCCTCCCGCAGCCGATCGATCATGGGCACCACGCCGGAGGTCGACACAGTCACCCGACGGCGCGACAGGCCATAGCCGTGGTCGTCGAGCATGACCCGCAACGCGGGCACCAGCGCCGAGTAGTTCTGGAGCGGCTCACCCATGCCCATCATCACCACGTTGGTGATGGCGCGTTCGCCTTCGCGCAGCCCGATGCGCCGACGCAAATGGTGCTCGGCGAACCACAATTGGGCGAGGATTTCGCCTGTACTGAGATTGCGGCTGAAGCCCTGATGGCCTGTGGAACAAAACCGGCAGCCTACAGCGCACCCAGCCTGCGAAGAGATGCAGAGCGTGCCGCGGTCATCTTCCGGAATGAAGACTGTTTCGACCGCATTGCCGCCACCCACATCGAACAGCCACTTGATGGTGCCATCGGCCGAGGCCAGTTCGCTGGCAACCGACAGTGGCGCAACACGCGCCGTGGCGGCCAGCTTGTCGCGCAGGGAGCGCGCCAGATCGGACATCTGAGCGAAATCCGATGCACCTTTGTGATGGATCCAGCGAAACAGCTGCGTGGCGCGGAAACGCTTCTCCCCGAGCTGCTCGCAAAACGCCGTCAGCCCTTCCAGATCGAATTCCAGCAGGTTGACGGCGTCTGTCATGGCATGGCCCCGTCGAGCGGGGCAGCAGCAAAGCTCAACGGCTGTAGACGTTCATGGCCGGGAAGAAGAACGCCACCTCGACAGCTGCCGTTTCCGGCGCGTCGGAGCCATGCACGGCATTGGCGTCGATGCTGTCGGCGAAGTCGGCGCGGATGGTGCCCTTCTCGGCCTTCT
>CBINBY010000097.1:0-16313 GCA_966248995.1 uncultured Burkholderiales bacterium
ACGTGGGCAGGCCGTAGGTGTGGTGGTAGGCGCGCACCAGGTGGTCGCTGCCGGCTTTGCTTGCGGAGTAGGGGCTGTTGGGGGAGTGGGGTGTGGTCTCCGAAAAGGCCGGGTCCGACTCGCCGAGCGAGCCGTACACCTCGTCGGTGGAGACATGCAGGAAGCGGAAGGCATCCTTCTCCGCGGGCGGCAGCGCTCCCCAGTAGCCGCGCGCCTCTTCGAGCAGGCTGAAGGTCCCTACGACGTTCGTCTGCACAAACTCGCCGGGGCCGTGGATGGAGCGGTCCACATGGCTTTCGGCTGCGAAGTGCAGCACGGCGCGTGGACGATGCGCAGCGAGGAGTGATCGCACGGCCTCCCGGTCGCAGATATCTGCCTGAGCCAGGATGGCGCGGCCGGATTGCAGATGTGCCGCGATGGTGTCCGGGTTGCCGGCGTAGGTGAGCTTGTCCAGCACGATCACCGGTTCGTCGGTGTGCGCGAACCAATGGTGGACGAAGTTGCCGCCGATGAACCCGGCACCGCCTGTAATCAAAAGCATGGAGGTGATCTTCCCTTGAGCGAAGCCGCCACGGTGTCCTCCCTCGGCCCGCACCCGCTTGTTCGGCTTTTGAACGAGGTGCATTCTATGCACGCACGTACTCGCCGCTGCGCCCTTCCAGGTGGGGCCGATATGGGCTGCCGGGCTCGAAGCCCTTTGTGCGCACGCATAAACTAGCCCGATGCTCGTTCTCCTGCTGGGCTTCTTCCTGTCCGCGACCATCACGTTTTTCGTGATCCGGTCGTCTCGCGTTCACGCTCACGTCTCGGCCGACGCCGACTTTTCGGGGCCCCAGAAATTCCACGCCACTCCTGTGCCCCGCATCGGTGGCATCGGCATTGTGCTGGGCCTCGTCACCGCGATGAGCACTCTCTGCCTGATACGAGGACCGGACATCCTGCCCGGGGTGTGGTTGCTCGGTTGTGCAGCCCCGGCTTTCCTGGGTGGATTCGCGGAAGATCTCACCAAGACGCAAAGTCCGAGACGCCGGTTGTTCTTCACCGGCGTGTCGGCGGGTCTGGCGGCATGGCTGCTCGACGCCGTGATCACGCGGGCCGACATCCCTGGCATCGACTGGCTGGTCGGCTTTTACGCGCCTGCGGTGCTGCTGACCGTCTTCGCGGTGGCCGGCGTGGCCAACGCGGTCAACATCATCGACGGGTTCAATGGCCTGGCGGCCATGTGCGTGGTGATGATGCTGGGTTCAACGGCCTACGTGGCATTTCAGGCGCAGGACCCGGTGATGGCGTTGTGCGCCCTTGCCGGCGTGGGTGCAGTGATGGGCTTCTTCGTCTGGAATTTTCCGGCGGGCCTCATCTTCCTCGGTGACGGCGGCGCCTACTTCCTCGGCTTCTACGTGGCCGAGCTCAACATCCTGCTCTTGCAGCGCAACGCCGAGGTGTCGCCGCTGTGTCCGCTGCTCATGTGCATCTATCCCATCTTCGAGACGGTGTTCTCGATGTACCGACGCAAGTTCGTGAGAGGCCGTCCCGTGGGCATGCCCGACGGCGTGCACCTGCACAGCCTGATCTACCGGCGACTGATGCGCTGGGCGGTGGGCAACAAGACGGCCAAGATCCTCACCAAGCGCAACTCGATGACTGCGCCCTATCTCTGGCTGTTGTGCATGCTGTCCGTGGTGCCTGCCATGCTCTTCTGGAACAACTCGGCAGTGCTTGGAGGCTTCATCGTGCTGTTCGCTGCGACGTACGTCATCCTGTATGGGCGCATCGTCCGTTTCCGCTCGCCCGATTGGATGATCGTGCGCCGCTGAGTCCGGGCGCCCGGCCTTAAGCAAGGCTCATTCCAGCCGCGCGATAATGCCCCGATGACCGAAACCCTCCAGGCAACGCCTGTCGCGGAGCAGCCGCTGCGCTTTGACACGCTCCTGCTCGACCCTCGCCTGCTGCGAGCCGTGGCCGATGCCGGCTATCTCACCATGACGCCCATCCAGGCCAAGGCGAGTCCCATCGTGCTGGCCGGGCGCGACGTGATGGGCGCGGCGCAGACAGGAACCGGCAAGACGGCCGCCTTCTCGCTGCCGCTGCTGCAGAAGCTGCTCAAGCACGAGAACACCAGCATGTCCCCAGCGCGTCACCCGGTGCGCGCGCTCGTGCTGGCGCCTACTCGGGAGCTGGCCGACCAGGTGGCCAACAGCGTCAAGACGTACGCCGGGCACACCAAGGTGCGGTCCACTGTCGTCTTCGGCGGTATCGACATGAAGCCACAAACCTCCGAGCTCAAGGCCGGGGTGGAGGTTCTCGTGGCGACTCCGGGCCGTCTGCTGGACCACATTGAGGCCAAGAACACCGTGCTGAACCAGGTCGAGTACGTGGTGCTCGACGAAGCCGACCGCATGCTCGACATTGGCTTTCTGCCGGACTTGCAGCGCATCCTCAGCTTCCTGCCCAAGCAGCGCCAGACGCTGCTTTTCTCCGCTACGTTCTCCCCCGAAATCAAGCGGCTGGCCGAGAGCTATCTGCAAGATCCGGTGCTCGTCGAGGTCGCGAGGCCCAATGCCACGGCGTCCACGGTCGAACAGCGCTTCTATAGCGTCTCGCCCGATGACAAGCGTGCCGCGGTGCGCCAGCTCTTGCGAGAACGTTCGCTCACCCAGTCCATCGTGTTCGTGAACTCGAAGCTAGGCTGCGCCCGGTTGGCGCGGTCTTTCGAGCGCGATGGTTTGCGCACCAATGCGCTGCATGGCGACAAGTCGCAGGATGAGCGGTTGAAGGCGCTCGATGCTTTCAAGCGCGGCGAGGTCGACGTGCTTGTGGCCACCGACGTGGCCGCCCGCGGCCTGGATATCGCCGACTTGCCGGCGGTTTTCAACTTCGACGTGCCGTTCAACCCCGAGGACTATGTCCACCGTATCGGGCGCACCGGCCGCGCGGGTGCCTCCGGCCTCGCCATCACGCTGGTTTCCCGTGAGGACAACCGCCTCGTGGCGGACATCGAGAAGCTGATCCGGAAGAAGATCGAGCTGGAGCCGTTGGAGCTCGACGATGACCGGCCGCGTAGGGACTTCCGGGCAGAGCAGGGCAGGCGCGGGGCAGACAACGAGGATCGCGAGTCACGAGGCCGCGGTCGCGCCCCCGGTGCCGGCTATGCCATGTCGCCCAAAACGTCGCTCGATCCGTTCTTCGAGCGGCCCTACGAAGCCAGCAGCACCCAAACCCCGACGTGGGAAGCCAAGCGCAATGAAGCCGCGCCAGCAGCGCGCAGCGTTTCGCCCAATATCAAGCCGAAGCGCCAGGTGGCCGCGCTGTTCGGCGCGAAAAAGACGCTGGAACACGAGTCGGGTGGTTGAGGCGGCGCTTCAGCCGATCAGCCGGCCAGCAGGCAGAAGACTGCCGGCACGTCCTTGGGTATCTCCGCCGCATGGGTCTTCCACCCGGACACGCTGTCCGTGCGTGTCCACCCGCCGGGCAGGGTGATCCCGCAGCTTACCGACAAGCGTGTCTGCGGCTGCAGCGTCTCGAGCAGCGCAGCCAGGAGCGTCTCGTTGCGGTAGGGTGTCTCGATCATGAGCTGGGTCTGGTTCCAGCGACGCGACAGCGACTCGAGTTCCCGAAGGCGAGTCGCGCGGGCCTGAGCTTCCACCGGTAGGTACCCGACGAAGGCAAAGTGCTGTCCGTTCAGTCCGCTGGCGGCCAGTGCCAGTAGCAAAGAGCTGGGCCCTGAAAGCGGCACCACCTTGATCCCGAGTGCATGCGCAGCCTGTACCAGCGCCGAGCCGGGGTCGGCCACGGCAGGCAAGCCGGCCTCGGACATCAGCCCCATGTCATGACCCTGCAAGGCTGGGGCGAGCAGGGGATCCAGCGGAGCTGGCGCGGCCGTTCGTGAACCCTTGGTGGTTCTCGGAAGCTCGACGATATCGATGGACTGCAGTGGCCGCGACAGGGCGACCACAGTGTCCACGCGCTTCAGGAAGGCCCGCGTCGTCTTCGCGTTCTCAGCCAGCCAGTGACCCAGGTCCGCCGCCACGCGGATCACGTTCAGCGGCAGCACGTCCTGCAAGTCCGGCATCGCTCCACTGGACATGCCGAAATCCAGCGTGTTCGGCACCAGGAACAGCGTGCCGCTCATGCCGACAGCGGGTCCAGACCTGCTTCGCGCAGCAGTCGGCACGTCTCGATCAGTGGCAGGCCGACCAGCGCCGTGGGGTCGTTCGATTCAATGGCCTCCAGCAAAGCGATGCCCAGCGTCTCGCACTTGGCACTGCCCGCGCAGTCATACGGCTGTTCAAGGCGAAGGTAGCGTTCGATCTCTTCGTGACCGAGGTGCCGGAATCGCACGGTGACCGGCACCGTCGTGCAGCCGATGAAGCCCGTGTCCTTCCGCACGACGGCCACCGCGGTATGGAAAGCCACGCTGCGTCCGCTCATTGCTTGCAACTGCTGCACTGCACGCTCGTGCGAGCCGGGCTTGCCGAGGGGCTGCCCGTCCAGCTCGGCTACCTGGTCCGATCCGATCACCACCGCGCTCGACGCGTGCTGAGCCACAGCCATCGCCTTCGCCATGGCGAGGCGCTCTGCATGTGCGCCTGGTGCTTCCAACGGAAGCGGTGTCTCATCGACCTCGGGCGATCGCACGTCGAACGGGAGGCGCAACCGTTCGAGCAGCTGTCGCCGGTAGCGCGAGGTCGAGGCGAGGATGAGCGAGGGGCGTGCGTCCATGCGGGCATTGTCCCATTGGCACTTGATGGATATCGCGAGGAATCCCGCCCCGTACACTGGGTCGATGAAGACCCGCTCCATCGACCCGCGCCGCCTCGACGTGGAAGCCTTGGCCAAGGAAGCTGCGCAACTGGAAGGCAGCTGGCCGCTGGCCTCGCTCGAGCGCCTGGCCGACTCTGCGCATCCTGAGGCGCGACCACCCGAAGGCGATGTGCGCTGGCGCGTGCGCGGTGAGTGTCGTGCGGTGCCCGGGGGCGCATCCCAAACTTGGCTGCATATGCATGCGACGGCGAACCTGCCTATGGCGTGTCAGCGTTGCCTGGGGCCGGTGAATGCTGCGTTGCAGGTTGACCGCAGCTTCCTGTTCGTCCCTGATGAGAGCGCGGCGGAGCAAATGGATGCGGATCACGAGGATGATGTGCTCGCCCTCACCCGTTCTCTGGACCTGCGCGACCTGTTGGAAGACGAGCTTTTGCTCGCGCTGCCTCTCGTGCCGAGACATGATGTGTGCCCGCAGCCGCTGCCAGTACCACCCGCGGAGCCTGCCGAGGAGGAGCCGAATCCCTTCGCCGCGCTGGCCGCATTGAAGCGGGCCTCTCGGCCCAACTGACGCTGGCGCTTGCAAAAGGTGGCGACAAACCGCCATGCTAGAATCACCGGCTTTCCGGTTGGTGCCCTGTTGTCTCGTGTTTGCAAGTGGCAATCAGGCAGCCCACCTTTCCTGCGCAAGCGCGGCGCCCGGCCCCATGCCATGCAGCCCACCGGCGCAGTCCCAGGAGAATCCCATGGCCGTTCAGCAGAACAAGAAGTCGCCGTCCAAGCGCGGTATGCACCGTGCGCACCAGCACCTGTCCGTTCCGGGCACGGCGGTGGAGCCGACGACTGGCGAAACCCATCTTCGTCATCACATCAGCCCGACGGGCTTCTATCGCGGCCGCAAGGTATTGAAGACCAAGGCCGACGCCTGATTGCGGTCTCGCACCGCCCGCGCGCCGAGCTTTCGCCTGCGCTGTCGATGCCGTCATTGAGTCTTTGTCGCCCGGCCTGTTCCACGCAGCGCCGGGCTTTTGCATTTCGTGTGCGGCCGGCCTGTAATGGGCCGCGGTCGCGCGGCCTGATCGGTTGCGCTGCCTGACATGACCCGCGCCGGTACCTCGCCCGAGAAAGTGCGCATCGCTGTTGACTGCATGGGTGGCGACCACGGGCCATCTGTCACGCTGCCTGCATGCCGGGCATTCCTTGGCGCCCATCCCGAGGCCGAGCTCATCCTCGTCGGTCGTCCCGATGCGCTCGCGCCCGCGTCGGCCTGGCCGCGCTGTTCGCTGGTGCCTGCGGCCGAGGTCGTGGCGATGGACGACCCCATCGAAGTCGCGCTGCGGCGCAAGAAGGACTCGTCCATGCGCGTCGCTATCGCGCAGGTGAAGCCGGATGCACAGGGTGCGGCGACCGCCCAGGCCTGTGTGTCGGCGGGCAACACAGGCGCACTGATGGCCGTGTCCCGCTACATGCTCAAAACGACCGAAGGCATCGATCGGCCTGCCATCGCGGCAGTGATGCCCAATAAGCGGGGGGGCTACACCACCGTGCTGGACCTCGGTGCCAATGTGGACTGCACCGCCGAACACCTGCTCCAGTTTGCCGTGATGGGCAGCGCCCTCGTGTCCGCCGTCGATGGCAAGGAGAATCCCACGGTCGGGCTGCTGAACATCGGCGAGGAAGAGATCAAGGGCAACGAGTCCATCAAAAGGGCCGGCGAGTTGCTTCGCGCCGTCGCTCGGGCTGGGCACATGAACTTCTCGGGCAACGTCGAGGGCAACGACATTTTCAAGGGCACCATCGACGTCGTGGTATGCGATGGCTTCGTCGGCAATGTGGCGCTCAAGACCTCCGAGGGCTTGGCTTCGCTGATTTCCTCGCTGCTGCGCGAGGAGTTCCAGCGCAATCCGCTCACTATGTTGGCGGGGGTGGTGGCCAAACCGGTCCTCAACCGGCTCGCGCAGCGCCTCGACCATCGCAGGTACAGCGGGGGGGCGCTGCTCGGCCTGCGCGGCCTCGTGTTCAAGGCTCACGGTTCCTCGGACGCGTTCGCGTTCGAAAGGGCGCTGAATCGCGCTTATGATGCCGCCCGCCATGGGCTGCTCGGTCGCGTGCACGATCGCATCGTCGAGACATTGGCCGCATTGCCGGCTGATGCCTCTCTTGCGATGGAGTCGCCCGCTTACTCCGCCGCTGCCGAGCCTACCGCCTGACTTTTCGCCATGCCCGCACGCTACTCGCGCATCACCGGCACCGGCAGCTTCCTGCCTCCCAAGCGCATCACCAATCAAGTACTCGCGGCGCAACTGGCTGCCGACGGCATAGAAACTTCGGACGAGTGGATCGTCGAACGCACTGGTATCCGAGCGCGTCATTTCGCGGAGCCTGACGTCGCCTGCAGCGACCTCGCCGCGGAGGCGTCCCGCCGTGCACTCGCTGCGGCTGGGCTCCAGCCCTCGGACATCGATCTCATCATCCTCGCCACGTCGACGCCCGACATGGTTTTCCCATCGGCGGCCTGTCTGGTGCAGCGCAAGCTTGGCATCATGGGGTGCCCGGCGTTTGACGTGCAGGCCGTGTGCTCGGGTTTCATCTATGGTCTCACCGTGGCGGACTCGATGGTGCGCAGCGGTGTCGCTCGCAAGGCCCTTGTCATCGGCTCCGAAACGTTCTCCCGTCTGCTCGACTTCAGGGACCGCACGACCTGCGTGCTGTTCGGCGACGGCGCCGGTGCTGTCGTGCTGGAGGCGAGCGAGACCCCCGGCATCCTGGCAAGCGACCTGCATGCCGATGGCCGCTACGCGGACATCCTGTGTGTGCCGGGCCAGGTGGGAAGGGGCGGGGTGCTTGGCGAGCCTTTCCTCAAGATGGACGGCCAGGCGGTATTCAAGCTCGCCGTCGGCGTGCTGGAAGATGCTGCTCGGGCGGTGCTGGCGAATGCCGGTCGCACCGAGGCCGAGATCGATTGGCTCATTCCGCACCAGGCCAACATCCGCATCATGCAGAGCACCACGCGCAAGCTGAAGCTGCCGATGGACAAGCTCGTCGTGACGGTCGATGAGCACGGCAACACGTCTGCCGCCTCGATTCCGCTTGCTCTGGATACGGCAGTGCGTGACGGCCGGGTCAAGTCGGGCGACACGGTCCTGCTCGAAGGGGTGGGCGGCGGCTTCACCTGGGGTGCGGTGCTGCTCGACTTCTGATGCCGCACTCGCGGCTCGACAAGAACTTGCTTGGAGAAGAGGACAGGTAATGCTCCCGTTCGCGTTCGTATTTCCGGGCCAAGGCTCACAGGCCGTCGGCATGCTGGATGCCTGGGGCGACAACGCAGCCGTGCGCCAGACGTTGCAGGAAGCGTCGGAGGCACTGCACGATGACGTGGCGCGCCTCATCCATGGGGGCCCGAAGGAGAGGCTGGACCTCACCGCGAATACACAGCCTGCCATGCTGGTCGCCGGCATCGCCTGCTACCGGGCTTGGGTGGCCGAGTTCAGCTGCGAGCCTGCGCTGGTCGCAGGTCATTCTCTCGGCGAGTACACGGCCCTCGTCGCTGCGGGCGCCCTGTCGCTGGCCGATGCGCTGCCGCTTGTCCGTTTTCGCGCGCAAGCCATGCAGGAGGCAGTCCCCGTCGGTCAGGGTGCCATGGCCGCCGTGCTGGGTATGGATGCCCAGGCCGTGCGCGAAACTTGCGCCGAGGTCGCGACCTCCACGGGGGAGGTCGTCGAGGCGGTGAACTTCAACGATCCCAAGCAGACGGTCATCGCGGGCTCCAGGTCGGGCGTGGATCGGGCCTGTGAGACCTTGAAGGCCAAGGGCGCCAAGCGGGTAATGCTGCTTGCGGTATCGGCCCCGTTCCACTCGCGCCTGATGAAGCCCGCGGCCGAGCGGCTGAAGGAGCATCTGGCGGCAACCCGTTTCGATGTTCCTCGCATTCCAGTGGTGAACAACATCGACGTGACGATCGAGAGTGATCCCGCTGCCATCCGCGATGCGTTGTATCGCCAGGCATTCGGCCCGGTGCGGTGGGTGGAGGTGGTGCAGGCGATCCGCGCTCGCGGCATCGCTCATTTGATCGAGTGCGGGCCGGGGAAGGTACTGGCCGGCATGATTCGACGCATCGATGCAGAGGCGGTGTCGGGCACGTTGTTCGATCCGGCTTCACTAACAGAAACGAAAGGACTGCTGGCGTGAGCGAGATCCAGTTTGGAGGGCAGATTGCACTGGTGACCGGAGCGTCGCGTGGCATCGGCCGCGCCATCGCCCTGGAGTTGGCGGAGCGCGGACTCAAGGTGGTCGGCACTGCCACCACCGAGACGGGTGCGCTGTCCATAAGCGATGCGCTGGTGGCTCACTCCGGCTGCCGTGGGATCGTGCTCGACGTGAATGACGTCTCCGGCGTGGATGCGGCCATCGACTCCATCGTGAAGGAGCATGGCGCCTTGCACGTCGTCGTGAACAACGCAGGCATCACGCGCGACATGCTTTCCATGCGGATGAAGGACGAAGACTGGGACGAGGTCATGGACACCAATTTGAAGGCGGTGTTCCGTGTCAGCCGTGCTGCGATCCGGCCCATGATGAAGCAGCGCTACGGCCGCATCGTCAATATCACTTCCGTGGTGGGCGCCAGCGGCAACCCGGGCCAAGCGAATTACGCTGCCGCGAAGGCCGGCGTGGCGGGCATGACCCGCTCGCTTGCGCGTGAGCTGGGCAGCCGCGGCATCACGGTCAACTGCGTGGCCCCCGGTTTCATCGACACCGACATGACTGCATCATTGCCGGAGGCCCAGACCGTGGCGCTGAAGGCGCAGATTCCCCTCGGCCGGCTGGGACGGCCGGCGGACATCGCGCATGCGGTGACCTTTCTCGCCTCACCCCAGGCAGGCTATATCACCGGCACTGAACTGCACGTCAACGGCGGCATGTACATGTGCTGAATCCCTCTGCGAAACGCGGTTCCTGCCCTCGTCGAAAGGGTGTGGGCCGCAGCTCGTAGGTCCATATTGCAGCCCTTAGAATGCCGGGCTGTTTCCGTCAACACTCCTGGAGGAGTCATGAGCGATATCGAATCCCGCGTCAAGAAGATCATTGCCGAGCAGCTCGGCGTGCCCGAGTCCGACGTGACCAACGAGAAGGCCTTCGTGGCCGACCTGGGTGCGGACTCGCTTGACACGGTTGAACTGGTGATGGCTCTCGAGGACGAGTTCGGCATCGAGATTCCCGACGAAGAGGCGGAGAAGATCACCACGGTGCAACTCGCGATCGATTACGCGGTCAAGCACCAGAAGGCCTGAGTCCCGAAAGCCCTATCGAATGTCTCGTCGTCGCGTCGTCGTCACTGGCCTCGGGCTCATCAGCCCGGTGGGCAACACCGTGCAGGAGGGCTGGGCCAACGTGCTGGCAGGCAAGCCCGGCATCGCCAACATTACGAAGTTCGACGCATCGAACTTCGCCTGCAGGTTCGCCGGGGAGGTGAAGGGCTTCAACGTGGAGGAGTACCTTCCTCTGAAGGAAGCCCGCCATATGGATACCTTCATCCATTACGGCTTGGCGGCGTCTGTCCAGGCAGTGCGTGATGCGGGGCTTCCCACCAACGAGGCGCTGCCCGAGGAACTGGCCGAGCGCATCGGTGTGCTCGTGGGCTCCGGCATTGGCGGGCTGCCGATGATCGAGGAGACACACGCCGAGTTGCAGGCTCGCGGTCCGCGTCGGGTGTCGCCGTTCTTCGTGCCCGCGTCGATCATCAACATGATCTCGGGTCACGTCTCGATCAGGTTCGGCTTCAAAGGCCCGAATTTGTCCATCGTCACGGCCTGCACGACAGGCCTGCATTCCATCGGTGAAGCCGGGCGGCTGATCGGATACGGGGATGCTGACGTAATGATTGCTGGCGGCTCCGAAGCTACGGTCTCACCGCTGGGCGTCGGCGGATTCGCTGCGGCACGTGCGTTGTCCACCCGAAACGAGGATCCGGCTACGGCGTCGCGTCCCTGGGACAAAAATCGCGATGGCTTCGTCCTGGGCGAGGGTGCGGGCGTGGTGGTGCTCGAAGAGTACGAGCATGCCCGCAAGCGCGGTGCAAAGATCTACGCGGAGCTGGTCGGTTTCGGCATGAGCGCCGATGCCTATCACATGACAGCGCCCAATGTGGACGGTCCCACACGTGCCATGAAGGCTGCACTGCGCGACGGCGGTATCGCGCCCGACCAAGTGCAGTATGTCAATGCGCACGGTACCTCGACGCCGCTGGGCGACGTGAACGAGTCCAACGCCATCAAGCTGGCTTTCGGCAGCCATGCAGCGAAGCTCGTCGTGAACTCGACCAAGTCGATGACCGGCCACCTGCTGGGAGGCGCCGGCGGCATCGAGTCGGTGTTCACAGTCCTGGCCTTGCACCACCAAGTGTCACCGCCCACGATCAACATCTTTGACCAGGATCCCGAGTGCGACCTGGATTACTGCGCCAATACCGCGCGGGAGATGAAGATCGAGTACGCCGTGAAGAACAACTTCGGCTTCGGTGGTACTAACGGTACGCTCGTTTTCAAGCGTGCGTAGCGCGGCCTCGGGAACCCGCCGATGCGAGCGTCGCCGGCGTTCCACATTACCCTTGAGTGCTTTGGCGCTTGGCGTAGTGCCCTGCTGACATTGATGTTCGTGGCGGCTGCTGCGCTGGGCTCATGGTGCTTCGCCGACGACCCTCAGCGTCCCTTCGCCGTTACCGCTGCCCTTGCCATTGTGTCCCTCGGCATCTCGGGTGCATGCGCCACTTCCTTGCGTTGCCCGCCCATGCGCGTGCGGTGGGACGGCCAGTCCTGGTACTTGGCTCCAGCCGCACAGCGTGACGAAGTGCGTGTCCTGCGGCTCGATGTGGCGCTGGATCTGGGCGCCTGGATGCTGCTGCGTTTCGAGCACGATGTTGCGCCGGACGGACGGAGCGTGAGCTGGTTGCCTGCGCAGCGGTGGGGGCACGCATCGCAGTGGCATGCGTTGCGCTGTGCGGTATATTGCGCCCGCCCTTCTGTACGCCCCGAAGCAGGCGAGCCCTGGGGCGATCCGCCAGAATCAGAACAATGAACGCCCCTGACGCCGATGCACCGCTGATCGAGCGCGTCAAGCGCGGCGACACAAAGGCCTTCGAGATGCTGGTCGTGAAGTACCAGCGGCGCATTGAGCGTCTCATAGGCCGCATGGTGCGCGACGTGGATCTCGTTCCTGACATTGCGCAGGAAACCTTCGTGCGAGCCTATCGCGCAATTCCCCAGTTCAGGGGGGAAAGCGCCTTCTACACCTGGCTCTACCGCATTGCCGTCAACACCGCGAAGAAGGCGCTGGTGGAACTCAAGCGCGATCCGGTGATCACGGAATCGGCCCGGGTATCACGGGACGAGGAGGACGAAACTTCCCGTACCGAAAATGAACTAAGCGACGGCGAAACGCCGGATGCGGTACTGGCCAGCAAGGAGATCGCGGCCACCGTGAACGCTGCCATCGAATCGTTGTCTGACGATCTGCGCCAAGCAATCACACTGCGTGAGATCGAAGGACTGAGCTACGAAGAGATCGCAGAGTTGATGAACTGCCCGATCGGCACCGTGCGCTCGCGCATCTTCCGCGCCCGCGAAGCCATCGCGCAGCGCTTGCGGCCGTTACTGGACACGCGAGAAGGTGAGCGTTGGTGAGCGGGGTGGCGTGAGTAGAGGCGTTTGGATTGGAGATGGACATGTCTATCGGATCAGGCCGTGAGCCGTCGGTGCTGGAGAAGCTGTCCGCGCTGGCCGACGGCGAGCTCGATTCGGCATCCGTGGCGTATGCGTGCGCTGCGTGGCGAGATGACGAGGATGTGCGTGTTAGCTGGCATGCGTACCAGCTGGTCGGTGACGTGCTCCGGTCCGACGACCTGGCCTCGACTCCCGAGCACGATGGGGCTTTCCTTGCAGCGCTGCGCGCGCGGCTTGCTGACGAGCCCGTGGTGCTCGCACCGCAGTCCACACCGAGCAGCACACCTGAAGAACCGCCCGCGCAGCGCCGGGTGGCTGAGCGGCGTGCCTCTAGATGGGCATGGCTCGCGCCCTCGGCCGTCGCCGCGGGATTCGTGCTCGTGGCCGGTACGCTGCTGGTCACTCGCGAGCCCACCGCGGGCGGTTCCGTGGCGCGGGGACCGGTGGTCGTGGCCGCCTCCGGGGTGGAAGCCGTTTCCCTCGCCGCCGAGGCTCGGCTCGTTCCTCGTCAGTTGAGCAGCAGCGGCAGGGTCATCCGTGATCCGCGGCTGGATCGTTATCTCGCCGCGCATCAGCACTTCGCCGGAACCTCGGCCCTGGGCGTGTCCTCCGGTCTCGTTCGTAACGCCGTCGCCGAAGACCTCCCGCGCTGATCCGAATGCTGAAACGTCCGCTGCTCGCGCTGACCTTGGCCGGCGCCTTGTGCTCAGTCTCGCCATCTTGGGCAACACCGGCTGAACCGCACGCTCCCGTAGCACCCCAGGAACTGCGTTCATGGCTCTTGCGCATCCAGGAGGCGGCGACACGCCGCAACTTCCAAGGGACTTTTGTCGTGGGTGCGGGCGGTGCGGTGTCGAGCGCGCGCATCACGCATTACTGCGAAGGCGAGAACCAGTTCGAGCGCATCGATTCCCTTGACGGCGAGCTACGCCACGTCCTGCGCCACAACGGCGTGGTGCTTACGCTCTGGCCTCAGCCGCGCGTTGCCCTGGTGGAGCAGCGTGTCACGCTCAGCTCATTCCCCCGGCTCTGGCATGGCGACGAGGATCGCATTGCTGACGTCTATCAGATGAAGCTGCAACACGACGAGCGCATCGCAGGACACGAGGCGAGCGTGCTTCTGCTTGTGCCGCGCGACGTGTATCGCTTCAAGTACCGACTCTGGAGCGACAAGAGCTCGGGCTTGCTGCTGCGCGCGGATGTGCTGGACGAGAAGGACACGTTGCTGGAGAGCTCCGCCTTCTCCGATGTGGCGATCAACATTCGAGCCCAGCCTGAGCTCGTGCTTCAGCCCATGCGCAAACTGGAGGGCTATCGAGTCGTTCGCCCGGTATATACAGCCACACGGTTCGAGGCCGAAGGCTGGACCATGCGTCGCAGCGTGCCAGGCTTCAGGCAGGTGAGTTGCGTGAAGCGGCCGCTCGAGAACGGTGTCCCGGGGGAATCAGCCGGGCCCGCAAGCGAGGCGCTGCACACCATTTTCTCCGACGGTCTGACTCAAGTGTCTCTGTTCATCGAGCCCTTCAATGCGCAGCGCCACAAGGACGATCGCCTCGTGAGTATCCTCGGCGCCACGCGCACCCTGATGCGGCGCAAGGGCGACTGGTGGGTCACTGTGGTGGGAGACGTGCCCGCCGCCACTCTCGAGGCGTTCGCTGACGGGCTCGATCGCAGGAAGTAGTGGAAGTGGCTGTGCCGGCGTGGGTCTGCGTGGCGCGCGCTGGTCTGTGGTGTCTTTGTTGTTGCGTTTCGTGGTGAGGCTCTCGTTATGCAGATCCAATTCGCATCTCTTTCGCGCGGTGTGCTGGGGGCACGGACCTTGTGGAGCAGCGTGCTGGCCGTCGCGCTGTGCTGGACGGCGGCGCTTGCGCCAGTGCAGTCTCGTGCGCAGGGGCCGACGCAGGTGCTGCCCGATTTCAGCGAGCTCGTGGAGAAGGTTGGGCCTGCCGTCGTCAACATCCGCACGACCGAGCGTCTGCGTGCGAACCGCGGCGTCAACCCTGAACTGGACGAGGACCTGCTGGAGTTCTTCCGGCGCTTCGGGGTGCCGATCCCGGGGCAGCCGCAGCCTCCAAGGCGCGGGATGCCGCAGCCCGAGGCCGAGCCCCAGCAACGAGGCATCGGCTCGGGTTTCATCCTCAGTCCCGACGGCTACGTCATGACCAATGCCCATGTGGTCGAAGGAGCAGAGGAAGTGTGGGTCACGCTCACCGACCGACGGGAGTTCAAGGCGAAGATCATCGGCTCGGACCGCCGTACGGACGTGGCACTCGTGAAGATCGATGCCACGGGATTGCCTGCGGTTCGTGCGGGGGACGTGAATCGGCTGAAGGTGGGGGAATGGGTGATTGCCATCGGATCGCCCTTTGGGCTGGCCAACACGGTGACGGCCGGTATCGTGAGCGCCAAGGGCCGCGACACGGGCGATTACCTGCCCTTCATCCAGACTGACGTGGCGATCAATCCCGGTAACTCGGGTGGCCCGCTCATCAACATGCGCGGCGAGGTGGTCGGCATCAACTCGCAGATCTACAGCCGCTCTGGCGGATTCATGGGGATCTCGTTCGCCATCCCCATCGATGAGGCCTCCCGCGTGTCGGAGCAATTGCGTGCGAGCGGGCGCGTAATCCGGGGTCGCATCGGCGTCCAGATCGACCAGGTGACCAAGGAGGTCGCGGAGTCCATCGGCCTCGGCAAGGCGCAGGGTGCATTGGTGCGCAGCGTTGAAAGCGGCAGTCCTGCCGAGAAGGCGGGTGTCGAGGCGGGCGACATCATCACCAAGTTCGATGGTCGAAGCATTGATAAGGCTGGTGATCTCCCCCGCATCGTTGGCAACACCAAGCCCGGTTCGCGCATTGCCCTGCAAGTATTCCGACGGGGCCAGTACCGCGATCTGCACGTGGCGGTGGCGGAGCTTGAGGACGATGCTCGTCGCGCAAGCAATGACCGCGATCCGCGTACCCCCTCCGCTGCCGGGCTGGGCTTCGGTGTGTCGGACCTCACCGAGGCGCAACGGCGCGAGCTGAAGGTGAAGGGCGGCGTGCGCGTCGATTCCGTCGACGGTCCTGCCGCGCGTGCCGGGGTGCGCGAAGGCGATGTGATCCTGTCGCTCGACAACACCGAGATCGCGAGCGCCAAGCAATTCGAGGCAGTGGTGGCCAAGGTCGACAGATCCAGGCCTGTCAACGTGCTTGTGCGTCGCGGCGAGTGGGTGAACTACGTTGTGATCCGCCCCTCCCGATGAAGCGGGCGGAGCGACCGTATGTGAACCGGGGGTCTCTCGCCCAGCGGAAGTGCTCGGCCTTTTCACTTTATGGAAGCCTGGTCCGGGCGGGACGTCGGTCGGTGACTCTCGCGTCTGTATGCGTTCACTAACCTGATGCTCCGGTCGTTTCACATTGGAGCGTCTGGTCGACAAAATCGATCGCCGACATGCGGATTACCGGTGCTCGGTGCAAACGAGCGGGAGGGGGATGAACTATCCCCAAGGCGTCCACATCTCTTTGTGGATAAGCTGTTGATGGATTTTGATGTTGGTGCCCCGCAACGAGAAGAAATCGAGCTTCGAGACGGCCTTCCACCAGATCCTTTTGGCTACAATGAAAGCCCAACAAGCAGTTGCCATACGTTTTGTTGGAAGGCGCGTCACCACTTTGGACGTGCCTTTTTTTTAGCTTCCGCACGGCGCTTCGCGCCTACGCATCCGTCGTGATGCGAGCTTTCGCTGCAGCGGCACCGTGGTCGCAATCACAGCGAAAGAGGCTTCGACTTGAGCATGGATCACATCCGCAACTTCTCCATCATTGCCCACATCGACCACGGCAAGAGCACGCTGGC
>CBINBY010000098.1:0-16148 GCA_966248995.1 uncultured Burkholderiales bacterium
GCCGGGGTCGGGCGGCATCGAACGATTCGTCTTCAGCGATGGTCAAGCGTTCACCTTGACTCAACTCCTGGACCGGCTGGGCGCAGACGCGGGGCCACCGGTTCTGCTGACGCAGCTTCCAGACCTGAGCCTGACCGAGGACACGCCTTTCGCCGGGCCACCGCTGCAGGCCCTGTTCGAGGATCCCCAAGGGCAGGCGCTGACCTTCTCGGCCCAGCTCGCCGGTGGAGCGCCGCTGCCTGATTGGCTCAGTTTCGATCCGCTCACGGGCACGCTCTCGGCCACGCCGAACAACGATCAGGTCGGCGGGTTGCGCATCGAGCTGACCGCGACCAACAGCGATGGCTTGTCTGTCGCTTCGGAGTTCAACCTCACGGTGGCCAACGTGAACGACGCGCCTCAGGCCGGGGCGGCGTGGCCCGCAGCGGCGTTCGTCGAGGAAGGCAATGCGTTCCAGATCAACCTGCCTGCGGGCGCCTTCGTCGATGTCGATGCGGGAGATGTGCTTTCGTACTCCGCCACCTTGTCGAGTGGCGAGCCGCTGCCTGCGTGGCTGAACATTGATCCCGCGACCGGCTCGCTCACAGGGGCGGCACCGGCCGGCGAACAGGGCACGCTGGCGATCGAACTGCATGCCACCGATCTGGCGGGCGCCACGGCGACCGCGTCGTTCTCGCTTGAAGTCGGAGCCGTGTCGCAGATCGTGAGCGGCGGCGATGCAAGCGATGTGCTGTCAGGCGGCAGCGGAAACGATCAGCTCTCCGGCGGGCTCGGTGACGACCAGCTTGCGGGCCTGGGAGGCGACGACCTCCTGGCCGGGGAGGACGGAGCCGATGCGCTGGACGGCGGAGCTGGCCACGACGTGTTGGACGGGGGTGCCGGTGCAGACACGCTGAACGGCGGGCTCGGCGACGACGTTCTGATCGGCGGTGCGGGCAACGACATGCTCATCGATACCGAAGGCAATGACGTCTATGTGTTCGGTCGTGGCGATGGCCGCGACTGGATCGCCGCCAGCGAGACCCTCTCCGGCTCGACCTCGCCTACCGAACCGGGTCGTATCAACACACTGAGGTTCGACGCCGGGATCAGCCCGGACGACATTGAGCTGCGGCGCACGGTGGATCCGCGCTGGGGAACTGAGATCGGAGGTGCTCCAGACCATAAGCCCCTGACGCTCCAAGTAGGCATCAGGGGTACGGACGACGTAATGAACATCAGCCGGTATTTCCTCGGCGATGACCCGGCGAATGGGTTTAATCCCATCCAGCGTTTCGAGTTTGCGGACGGCACCGTGTGGAGTTACGCGGACATCGCTGCGCAAGGCTTCACCGGAACGGCCGCGCCGGACCTCTTGTTTGGCACAACGGGCAACGATGACATCGACGGCAGGGGCGGGAGCGATGCCATCGTGGACTATCTTGGCAACGACACGTACCACCTGGACATCGGCTCCGGGTCAGACCGAATCCTGGACTGGGGTGGCCAAGATGTGTTGAGGATAGGTGCGGGGATCGACGCCGAGCAGCTTTGGTTCAGGAATGTCGGGGGTTCTCTCGAGGTGCGCGTAATCGGGACTTCTGACAGCGTTCTTGCCCAAGCGGGGCTCGCGCCTTTGTGGCTGGCTGATACCCACATCGACCGCATTGAGCTTAGCGACGGACGCTATCTCCTCGATGCGGATGTCGCAAACCTCGTGCAGGCAATGGCATCATTCGCGCCACCTCAACCGGGTGAGACGACGCTTCCGGAGTCCTACAGGCAAGACCTGGCCCCTGTCATTGCGGCGAACTGGCATACCTCGTGAACCGCCAACTGCTGGTCAGGCGTTCCGCATGTGAGTGATCGCCCCTCATCGGGCGATCACTGTGGACCCGCGGGCGCAGGTCGTGAGGAGTGGATGTTGCTGGCGCTGCTGGGTCCTGAGCCGAGTTGAACGGTGTGCTATTCAACAGGGGCGCAACGCGGTAGATCAATGGCTTACCGAGGCGGAACGGGCGATTCAATAGCACAGCAACTCGTCGCTAAGTCATTGTCGTCAAATGGAAATTGACAATGAGTATCCGAGCCTACGAACCAAGGGGTCGTGGGTTCGAATCCTGCCAGCCGCGCCAAATACTAGTTGTAGATCAATGCCTTAGCGGTGAAAGCCTCTAAGGCGTTTTTCTTTGCTGGGGGACTTTTGGGGGACTCGCGTCCCGCCGCGTCGCCTCTTGCTCAAGTCTCAAGGTTGCAAGGCTCTTGTTCCAGCAGCTGTTGTCGTCCTTGATCTTCTCCAGCGCACCGTGCAACTCGACGATCTGCGCCATGCTGTAGTGGTGCGTCATCGAGGGGCTCGTGTGCCACAGGAGGTCGGCCCTCGTCGACTCCAGCACGCCCGCCTCCCTCAGGCGCATGCCGGTCGTGTGGCGCAGGTTCGGCGCTCACGCCGACGGGCATCGGCGTGCAGGTGGGATCGGATCCTCACCGCGCTCAGCGCATGGAGCGTGATCAACATCAGGCTCGGCCCTTGGGGGCGAGGGACTCTGCAGAAAGACGGCACGACGTGGTGTAGTGCAGCCCCTCAGAAGAACGGAGGTCCGCAAGGCTGTGCGGCGCTGCGGGGTCCGCAGCGCGCGGGCTCAGACGAAACCGAGCTTTGAGTCAGCCGTGCCACCGTCGACCAGCGTCTCCAGGTAGTGCTCGACGTGCCGCGGAGACGGTTCGACTGGGCCTTGTTCTGCCTCGCGGAACAGTTGCTGGCTGCGCCGACTGGACTGCAGCAGCGCCACGTCGGTGAGCTTGAGCAGGGTTACCCGCAGGAAGCAGACCAGTTCGATCAGCTGACGTGACGGCTTGATGTCTCGCGTCTTCACAGGGCGCCGAGCCTGGACCTGTCGGGCATAGGCCTGCTGCTTGGCCAGCGACACGGCACTCAGGTTCCAGTCGTGGGCACCGAGCGCCTTCAGGTAGCGGACCTTCTCGAGGTCTCGGCAAGGGTGCTGGGGCCGTGACGCTTCGACGGTGCCTTCAGCCACTCCAGGTGCGTGCCGTCGCCATTCGGTGGGGATCAGGATGCGGCGCGTGAACAACCACTGGCCGGCCGATCGGACCAGATCATCGGAGTGGGAGGCATCCGCAGCGTGGGCCAACAGCGTGGCCGTCAGGGCGGCTTCGTCATCGGGCTCCAGTTCGCGCAAGCCGAGGTAGGTCTTGGCCCAGAGCTGGTGCTTGGAAAGTGTCTGCCGGCGCTTGTAGATCGAGCGCAGGCCGGCGATGGACGGTGGAGATACCGCCAGCGCCTCGGCGGTCTTTCGCAGGAGACTTCGAGGCAGCACGTTGAAGCCGTCCAGCGGTCGGCCGGCCGACCGCATGAATAGCAGAATCAACGCGGCAGGCAGCCGGTGGTCGCTGCGGAATTGCGCCCGGATGGCTGCCACGTCATCCGAGAGCAGCGTGAAGAACTGCTCCAGGTCGAACTCGCTCAGGCGAGGCGGCAAGGCCTCCTGGCCGACGAAGCGAAGGGCGAACGCGGGCATGGCATCGGGCAGCGACAGGTGGGAGGCCAATGTACCCCCGCGGCCGCTGTTGCCTCAGTGCGCTGGGCCTGCGGAAGGGGAAGCGTCGGCCGGAAACCCGCATGAATGCTGGGTTTCAAGCGAAAGCGCACCAATCTGCACGAAAAGTACGACTACCCGTCACGAGAGTCCTCCTGACCGATCGGCATGCACAGCGTTCTGGGCGGTCTCCGAGCCTGGCCCACGAAGGCGGGTGCCGCTTGCAGCGAACATGTGCGACGAACAAGAACGAACGCATCATGAAACTCACTCAGATCAAGCTCAGCAACTTCCAGTCGTTTGGCCCGGACGCCACGCTCATCGGGATGGCGGCGATGACCTTCCTCCTGGGCCCCCAACGGGACCGGGAAGACGGCCTTCCTGCAGGCATTGACTCGGCTCTTCGGCCTTGATCCCAGTCTGCGCCGCATCCGCAAGACCGACTTTCACGTCGCGGCAGCGGCGCCGGTCGGCGGGGATGCCGCCGCCACGCTGTGGATCGAAGCGCAGTTTGAGTTTCCCGAATTGAAGAAGCCCGAGGGCAAGCGCGCTGCCGTGCCGGGGCACTTCGCGCACATGCGCCCCGCGACTGCTCGTAGGCCTTCTTCATCGGCTTCTGAGACGTGAAGCCCCCGCGCGTCAGGTACAGCCCTACCGTGCGCACCGCCAGTCGAATGCAGAAGCACTGCTCGATCAACTGGCCCACCACCGCTCGCGTCCACAGCGCGTACGGCATCTTCAGCTGATCCGGCGTCTTGTCGGCAATCAGCTGGCGCACCAGCAGCTCCTGCGCCGCGTCCAACGTTCGACCTTGACCGGTCTTGCGTCCTCCTGGCGCGTCGTGCAGTCCCTTCGCTCCAAGCTTCATGCCGCTTGCAGATGTCGAACACCCCCGTGCGGCTGAGCCCCGTCTGCGGCAATCTCGTCGTACGTGTGCCCCGCCTTGCGAAGCCGGATCAGCTGCACTCGCCTCTCGTGTCGCGCTTCAGGCGATAGCGATCTCATGTCGGTTGTTTGCATCGAACACATTTGATGGCGCAGTCGAGAAGTTTCAAGTGCGTTCGTGCCAACTCAATAGGGTTGTTCCTGCGAGATTTTCAAGAATGGCGGCCAAGCCTCAGCACCTCCGAAAGCGCGCGACCGAGCACCGCGATGTGGGGCGGCTCGAGCATCGACGTGTGCGTGCCGGGTACGGGGGTGATCTCCAGTTGCCCCGGTGGCAGCAGGCGGTCCCATCCGAGCGGCCCGGGTGGCGGCGCATCCTCGGTGGCGTGGAACAGGTGCAGTTTCGACACGGCCGGCAAGGGCTGCGGGAGGTAAGCCGGCCACAGGGTCTCGTAGGCCGCGGCGCGCAGGCATGACGCGGCGTACTGCTCGATGCTCGTTTGCTCCTGAGCGGCAAGGGCACGCAGCGGCGGCGATGCCTCGCACAGGGCCACCAGTTCGGGTAGGGACGTGGCTTGCGCGGCCGCCTGCAGCTTCCCCAGGGCCTGCTGCAGGTCTTCCTGCTGGCTGTACGGGTCCTTGCGCGCCAGCTCCGCCACCTGGCCGAGCAGCGACTCCTTGGCGAGTTCGTCGGCCGTCTTCTCACTGGGCGGCATCGAAGGGTTGTCGCAGTCGAACAGCGCGATCAACTCCACCGGCTCGCCGAGTTCGGCCAGGTGCTGCGCGATCGCATAGGCCAGCAGCCCCCCCGAGGAGTAGCCGAGCAGGCGGTATGGCCCGTGTGGCCGAACCTCGCGCATGAGATCGACCATCTGCGCGGCCAGCGCGTCCATGGACGCCGGCATGACGTCGGGCCATGGCAAGGCGTACACCGGGACATCGGCATCCAGGTGCGGCGTCAGTTCGAAGCCGTAGGTGATGTCTCCGGTGCCCGTGGGCAGGGCAAACAGCACGGGCGCGGTGCCGCTGCGCCGGGCCGCAAGCGCCCGCGGAACCGCGCCGGTGTCCTCACCGGCCAGGCGCCGGGCCAGCGAGCTGAGCGTGGGGCAGGCATACACGTCCTGCAGCGTCAGGTTGAGCCCGCGCTGTACCGCCAATCCCACGAGCCGGACGGCGAGCAGCGAATGCCCGCCCAGCTCGAAGAAGTGGTCTTCGCGGCCGATGCGTGCAACGCCAAGCACCCGCGACCAGATCCTGGCGAGCGCTTGCTCGATGCCGCCGTGAGGTGCCTCATGCAGTCGCGTGCGGCAGGCATCGTCGCCGGGCGCGGGCAGCGCGCGGCGGTCGAGCTTGCCATTCGGTGTGAGCGGCAGGGCGTCGAGCTGCACGCAGGCCACCGGCACCATGTACTCGGGCAGGGCGGCGGCCAGGTATGCACGCAAGGCCGCAGGCTGCAAGGAGGCCTCGCCGCTCACGTAGGCCACGAGCCGCTTGTCGCCAGGAGAGTCCTCGCGGGCGAGCACGACGGCCTCCCGCACTTCCGGGTGGTCGAGCAGCCGTGCCTCGATCTCGCCCGGCTCGACGCGGAACCCCCGGATCTTGACCTGATGATCGCGACGGCCGACGAACTCGAGGGTCCCGTCGATTCGCCAGCGCCCGAGGTCGCCGCTCCTGTACATGCGCGCCCCCGGCGTGCCGAACGGATCCGGCATGAAGCGCTCGGCAGTCAGCTCCGGGCGGTTCAGGTAGCCGCGCGCGACTGGCTCGCCGCCGATGTGGATCTCGCCGGTCACGCCTATGGGCACCGGCTCGCCCCAGGCATCGAGCAGGTACAGGCGCGCGTTGGCGATCGGCCCGCCGATGTGCACGGGCTCGTTCGGCCCGATGCGCGCGAAGGTCACGCCGGCGGTGGTCTCGGTCGGGCCGTAGCTGTTGAGCCAGGCGATTCGATCACCGGCGAGTTCGTGCCACTGTCGCAGGCGCTGCGCGGAAGGCGCCTCGCCGCCGGCCACCACCAGCCGCAGCGAGGGCGGGAGGGGCGACGGCGACGGGGTCGCCTCGCTCAGCGTGGCCATCCATTCGTGCCAGTACGCGGTGGGCAGGTTCAGCACGGTGAGCTGCTCGCGCTCGATGAGCGCGGAGAAGTCGGCGATCGACGGCAGGCGCGGCTCGGGCAGCAGCACCAGCGTCGCGCCCACCGCCAGCGTGGTGAAGATCTCGTCGACCGCGATGTCGAAGCTCACCGAGCTGCCCTGCAGCACGCGGTCCGAGGATGACAGCGCATACGTCTCGGCTGCGGTCAGGCAGTAGTTGACGACGCTCGCGTGCGCCACCTGCACGCCCTTGGGAACGCCGGTCGAGCCCGAGGTGTAGATCACGTAGGCCAGGTGCTGCGGCGTCAGGCGCAGGGCGGCCGGCGGGACGTTGGCAGCCGGCAGGTGCTGAACAGGGGCCGGGTCATGGAGATGCAGCACGGCCAGCGACGGCGGCAGCGCGCCCAGCGAGGCCTGCACCGCGGGCTCGGTGAGCAGCACACGCGGTGTGCTGTCGGCCAGCATGAAGGCCAGCCGCTCGACAGGGTAGTCCGGGTCCAGCGGCACGTAAGCGCCACCGGCCTTGAGCGTAGCCAGCAGGGCAACGACCATCTCGGGCCCGCGCCGCAGCGCGATGCCCACGCGCTCGTCCGGGCGCACGCCCAGGTCCACCAGTTGGTGCGCCAGCCGGTTGGCGCGGGCGTTGAGTTCGGCGTAGGTGAGGCTCGTGTCTGCATGGACGAGCGCGATGGCTTCGGGCGTGCAGGCGACCCGGTCTTCGAAGAACTCATGGAGGCAGCGCCCGGCCGGGTAGGCCCTGCCGGTGGCGTTCCAGCCGTGCACGAGCTGGCGGCGCTCGGCCGGTGGCAGTACGTCGAGTTCGCGCACGGCGGTGGCCGGCGCATGCTGCAGCGCGTGTGCCAGCTGCTGCAGCGCCTGCAGCATGAAGCCGCCCACGCGCTTGGCGTCGATGCGCCGGTCGACCTGGACATCCAGCGAGAAGTCCTCGCCCGCATCGTTGACCGACAACGACAGCGGGTAGTTGGTGTACTCCTGCTCGTGCAGCAGCTGCACGCCGTCCCAGGCGTGCTCGGCGTGCGGGTCGTGCGAGAGCACTGCGCTGCCGCCTTGATATCGGTAGTTCAGCAGCGCGGAGAACAGCGGCGCGGGGGCGGGCACGCCGCTCGCACGCTGGGCCAGCGCCAGCGGCGCGTGCTCGTGGTGCAGCAGTTGCGCCAGCCGGTCGTGGGTGGCGCGCACAGCCTGCTCGACGCCGGTGGAGTCCAGCGTGATGCGAACGGGCAGCGTGTTCAGGAACATGCCCAGCACGCGGTGGGCACCCTCGCCGCCCTGCATGCGGCCGAACAGCACCGTGCCGAAGACCACGTCATCACGGCCGCTGGTGCGCGCGAGCACCATGGCCCAGGCCAGGTGGAACACGCTCGCGGCACTCACGCCGAGCCGGCGCGAGTGCGCGCGCAGTTGCCGGCCGAGCTCGGCGGGCAGCGGCAGGAGTGCCTCGTGCGTCTGCGAGCCGTCGCCTTGCACATCGAGCAGGCCGAACGGCGCGGTGGGCTCGTCGATGTCGCCCAGCATCCGTGCGAAGAAGGCCTCGTGCTGCTCGCGCGTTACGCCCAGGCGGGCCTGGACGACGAAGTTGCGGAACGGCAGCGGCGGCGGCAGCCGATGTGCCTGGTCGGCCAGGTGCGCCTGTACCTCCTCGACCATCAGCTCCAGAGTCGTGTGGTCGCCCACCATGTGGTGCATGAGCAGACACAGCAGCCAGCGCTCTTGCTGGGTATCGGCGGCGATGTGGGCACGCAGCAGCGGTGCCTGGCTCATATCGATACGGGTGTGGCGCGGATCGAAGCGCGCCAGCAACCCCGCCGCCACGTCCGCGCCGTCGAGCACCAGCTCTTCCACCGGCAGCGGCGCGCGGCGCCAGACCACTTGTACCGGCTCGGCCAGGCCCTGCCATACGATGCCCGTGCGCAGGATGTCGTGGCGATCGATGACCGACTGCAGCGCGCCCAGGAAGCGATCCAGGCGGTCGCGGGTGTCGAAGGCCAGCAGCGTCGGGAGCAGGTAGGTGTCCCCCTCGGATGCCAGCAGGTGATGGAAGAGGATGCCCTCCTGCAGCGGCGCGAACGGATAGAGGTCCTGCACGTTGGCCGCGCCGCCCGGGACCGAATCGACGATGGCATCGATCTCGCCCTGGCTCAACGTCACCAGTGGCAACAGCTCGGGCGTGATGCGCGAACAGTCGGGGCCGATGAGGTTGGGCGGCACCGGCATGGCCGAGGCGCTGCGCACCGTGGCAGCCAGGCCGGCGAGCGTGGGCGAGGTGAACAGCGAGCGCACCTCCAGCTGCCAGCCTTGGCGGCGCATGCGCTCGATGAGGCTCACCGCCAGCAGCGAATGGCCGCCGAGCTCGAAGAAGTGATCGTGCCGGCCGATGCGCTCGACGCCCAGAAGCTCGGCCCAGATCGCCGCGAGCGCAGTCTCCAGCTCGCCCTGCGGCGCCTCGTAGGCCCGGCTGCCGAAGGCGGTGTCGTCCGGCAGGGGCAGTGCGCGGCGGTCGAGCTTGCCGTTGGGCGTGAGCGGCAGGGCGTCGATCCGCACGTAGGCTGCGGGGACCATGTGCTCGGGCAGATGCGTGGCGAGGTGCGCGCGCAGCGCGTCGGGCGGCAGTGCCTCGTCAGTGACGACATAGGCCACCAGGCGCCCGTCGCCCGTCGCCTTCTCGCGGGCGAGCACGACGGCCTTGCGCACCCGTGGGTGCTCGCGCAGTCGCGCTTCGATCTCGCCCGGCTCGATGCGGAAGCCGCGGATCTTGACCTGCTGGTCGTTGCGGCCGAGGAACTCGATCGTGCCCTCGCCGTGGTTGTCGATCAGCCAGCGCCCGAGGTCACCGGTCTTGTACATGCGCGCACCGGGCTCGTCGGCGTACGGATCGGGCACGAAGCGCTCGGCAGTGAGGCCCGGGCGGTTCAGGTAGCCGTGCGCCAGACCGGCGCCGCCGATGTGGATCTCGCCGGCCACGCCGAACGGCACCGGCTGCCCGTGCGCATCGAGGATGTACATGCGCGCATTGGGGATCGGGCGGCCGATGTGCGGCACGCCTACGCCGTTCTGCACCGGAGCGATGGTCGAATCGACGGTGCATTCAGTGGGGCCGTAGACGTTGTAGCAGGTGGTCCCGGACGATTGCGCCAGGGTGTCCCACAAGGAGGGGGCAATCGGCTCCCCGCCGACGAGCATGACGGCGGGAGCGCGCCAAGCCGAGGACAGGTGGGCCGAGCGGATCAGTTCGATCTGCGACGGCGTGCAGTCAAATACGTCGATGCGCCCGGTGACGATCAGGCGGCCCAGCGCGGCGGGGTCGCGTCGGGCAGCTTCGGGCACGATCACGAGGGTGCGGCCCGATGCCAGCTGCACCCACTGCTGCACGGATGCGTCGAAGGACAGCCCTGCGTTGAGGCTGATTCGTCGGCTGCCGGGATGGCGGGCGTAGATCTGCTGCTGAAGGCCCAGCCAGAGGTTCACCACGCTGCCATGCGAGACCAGGACGCCCTTGGGGGTTCCGGTGGAGCCGGACGTGTAGATGACGTAGGCCAGGTGAGCCGGAGTCAGGCCCAGGGCAGCCGGGTTGGGGTTGGTGGCGGGCAAACCGCTCCAGATGGGGGCGTCGAAGGTCAGCACGAACATGGAAGCCGGCAGGGCCCCGAGGCCCTCGCGCACGCGAGCGTCGGTGAGCAGCACATGGGGGGCGCTGTCGGCCAGCATGAAGGTCAGCCGCTCTGGCGGATGGTCCGGATCCAACGGCACGTAGGCGCCGCCGGCCTTGAGCGTCGCCAGCAGCGCCACGACCATCTCCGGCCCGCGCGGCAGGGCCAGCGCCACGCGGGCGCCGGCCCGCACCCCCACCGCGATCAGCTGGTGGGCCAGCCGGTTGGCCTGCACGTTGAGGTCGGCGTAGCTGAGCGCGATGTCTTCGAAGACCACGGCGATCGCCTCGGGCGCTTCGGCGACCTGTGCCTCGATCAGTTCGTGGATGCAGCGGTCCGCGGGGAAGGGCGTGGCGGTGCCGTTCCACTCGTGCAGGAGCTGCCGGCGCTCCTCGGGCGGCAGAACGTCCAGGGTGGACAGTGGCGTGTGCGGCGCGTGGTCCAGCGCGTTGGCGAGCTGCTGCAACGCCGTGCGCATGAAGGCACAAAGGCGCTCCGGCGCCAGCGGGCTGATGGTCTGGGCCGCCAGCCCCACCGCGTCGCCGAAATCGTCTACCGACAGGGTCAGCGGGTAGTGGGTGCGCTCCCTGGCTTGCACGAACTCAATGCCTTGCAAGGAGGGATCGGCATCGACCTCGCGCTCGGTCCGGCCTGCGAGATCGTTCCCGGTGGCTTGCGCCGGGCCGTGGCGATAGTTGAGCAGCGCGGTGAACAGCGGCTGGGGTGCCCGCACGCCGCTGCAGCGCTGCGCCAGCGCGAGCGAGGCATGCTCATGGCGCATCAGCTGCGCGAGCAGGCGATGCGTCGCTTGCGCCGCTTCGGTGACCGGGGTGGCGTCGATACGCAGGCGTACCGGCAGCGTGTTGATGAACAGGCCCACGCTGCGCTGCACGCCGGCAGCGGCATGCATGCGGCCGAACAGGACCGTGCCGAACACTGCGTCCTGGCCACCGCTGGTGCGGGCCACGACCTGCGCCCAGGCGAGGTGGAACAGGGCCGCCAGGCTGACTCCGAGCCGGCGCGCCGCATGGCGCAGCCGGCCCGTGAGCGCGGGATCCAGTTCGTCATGGGCCTCCCGCACCTCATTGCTTTTGCCGTGCAGGTCGAGCAGGCCGAAGGGTGCGCACGGCTCTTCGACATCGCCCAGCATGGAGCGGAACAGGCGCTCGTGTTCCTCCTGCGGGATGCCCAGCCGCGCATGCGCCACCAGGTTGCGAAACGGTATGGGCGGCGACAGCTGCGACTGCTTGCCGGTCAGGTGCACGAGGATCTCCTGATGCAGGATCTCCAGCGTCGAGTTGTCGTCCACGAGGTGATGGAACAGGATGCGCAGCAGCCACCGGCCACTGTGGGGATCCTGCGCGATCACGGTGTCGAGCAACGGTGCGCGCGTCAGGTCGAGTCGCCAATGCTGGGGGTCGCAGCGCCGCGCCAGCTGATCGGACGCCGGGCCTTCCTCGGCTGACAAGCTCATCTCGGTGACAGGCAGCGGCACCTGGCGCCACACCACCTGCACCGGCTCCTCCAGTTCCTCCCACACGATCGAGGTGCGCAACACGTCGTGCCGATCGATCACCCCCTGCAGCGCGTCGAGATAGCGCTGCAGCTGTGTCCGGTCGGCGAAGGACATTTCATGAATCGACACGTACGGGTCGCCGTGCGGGTCCAGTACATGGTGGAAGAGCAACCCTTCCTGCAAGGGTGACAGGCCGTAGATGTCTTGAATGTTGCCGAGCCCGCCCGGCACGCTCTCCACGATGCGGCGGATGCCTGACTCCGCCACGCGCGCCAGCGGCAGCAGCAGCTCGGGCGTCAGCTCGCGCAGCGCCGGCGTGATCCGGTTGGGCGGCACGGAGACGGTGACGGTGCCGAAGCTCACGCCGAGGGCGAGTTCGGCGAGCGTCGGTGCGGCGAAGAACGTACGCACCTCGGCCTGGAGCCCGGCATCGCGCATGCGCTCCAAAAGAGCGATGACCGTCAGCGAGTGGCCCCCGAGTTCGAAGAAGTTGTCGTGGCGGCCGATGCGATCGATGCCCAGAAGCTCGGCCCACATCGCTGCGAGTTGGGTCTCCACCGCGCCCTGCGGCGGCTCATAGGCCTTTGTGGCCCATGCGCCCGCGCTGGGTAGCGGCAGGTTCTGGCGGTCGAGCTTGCCGTTGGGCGTGAGTGGAAGCTGCTCCAGGCGCACATAGGCGCCGGGCACCATGTGATCGGGCAGCGCGGCAGCGAGGTGGCGGCGCATTGCTTCAGGGTCAAGCGATGCCACGCCGGTGTAGTAGGCCACCAGGCGCGGGTTGCGCGCCTCGTCTGCGCGAGCCAGCACCACCGCCTCGCGCACACCCGGCAGTTCCAGCAACCTGGCCTCGATCTCGCCCGGCTCGATGCGCTGCCCCCGGACCTTGATCTGGTGGTCGTTGCGGCCGAGAAACTCCAGCGTCCCGTCCGCACGCCAGCGTGCGAGGTCGCCGGTGCGGTACATGCGCGCGCCCGGCTCAACGGTGTACGGATCGGGTACGAAGCGCTCGGCGGTGAGCTGCGGGCGGTCCAGGTAGCCGCGGCCCACCTGCACGCCGCCGATGTACAGCTCGCCAGCCACGCCCACGGGCACGGGAGCGCCGTACGCATCCAGGACGTAGAGGCGCGTGTTGGCGATCGGCGAGCCGATGGGGACCGGCGCTCCCGGCTGGGGCTCGCACGCCGTCACGTCGACCGCGGTCTCGGTGGGGCCGTAGAGGTTGACCAGCCGCGCCTGGGAGAGTTGCTCGTGCACCGCGCGCACCTCGCGTTCGCCCAGCGCCTCGCCGCTGCACACGATGCGCCGCAGCGACGCGCAGCCGCCCGGCCGCAGCGCCGACAGGAACGCCGGCAGCATCGAAGGGACGAAGTGCAGCGTGGTGATCTGCTCGCGCTCGATCAGCTCGGCGAGGTAGTGCGGATCGCGCTGGCCCTGCGGACGCGCCAGCACCAGCTGCGCGCCGGCCAGCCAGGTCCAGAAGAACTCCCACACCGACACATCGAAGCCGAAGGGTGTCTTTTGCAGCACTGTGTCGTCGGCCTGCAGCTCGTAGGCCTGCTGCATCCACCACAGCCGGTTGACCACGGCGCGATGCTCGTTCATCGCTCCCTTGGGGCTGCCTGTCGAGCCCGAGGTGTAGATCACATAGGCCAGGTGGCGCGGCCTCAGGGCCAGCACGTGCGCCGGCAGGTTGTCGGCTGGCAGCTTGTCCCACGCGGGCTCGTCCTCGTCGAGCCGGCACATCGGCGTGTCGTTCACGAGCAGGCGCGCGGCGCCCGCGGCGTCGCACAGCAGCGCCGCTGGGCGGCTGTCGGCCAGCATGTAGGCCAACCGCTCGGCGGGGTAGTCGGGGTCCAGCGGCACGTAGGCGCCACCGGCCTTGAGGATCGCAAGCAAGCCGATCACCATCGGCATGCCGCGTTCCGCGCAGATCGCCACGCGGGTGTCGGGGGCGACCCCGAGGCGGCGCAGGTGGTGGGCGAGGCGGTTGGCCCGTGCGTTCAGCTCGGCATAGCTGAGCGAGGTGTCCTCGAAGACCGCCGCCACGGCCTGCGGCGTGCGTGCGGCCTGCGCCTCGAACAGCTCGTGCACGCAGAGCTCGGGGAAGGCCGCTTCGGTGGCGTTCCAGCCGTGCAGCAGCTGGTGGCGCTCCGAGTCGCCCAGCAGCGGAAGGCGGGGCACGATGGCCGCATCGTCGGCGGCCATCGCGCGCAACAGGGCCTGCCACAGCGCCAGGTGGCGCTCGATGGTGGCCGCATCGAACAGGGCCGTGGCGTAGATGAAACCTCCGCCGATGCGCTCGCCGGCCTCGTGCATCGACAGCTGCAGGTCGAACTGGGCAGATGTCAGCGGCGCCCCCACCGGCTCCAGCTGCAGCCCGGGCAGCGCCAACTCGCCCTCGGGTGCGTTCTGCCAGGCGAACATGACCTGGAACACGGGGCTGTGGGCGAGGCTGCGCGGCGGCTTGAGCGCCTCGACGACCTGCTCGAAGGGGATGTCCTGGTGCGCCTGTGCGGCAAGCGCGGTGGCGCGCACCTGGGCCAGCAGCCCGGCCACCGTGGGGCGGGCCGAGAGGTCGATGCGCAGCGCCAGCGCGTTCACGAAGAAGCCGATCAGCGGCTCCAGTTCGGCACGGGTGCGGTGGGCCACCGGGGTGCCGATGACCACCTCGGCCTGCCCCGACAGGCGCGCCAGCAGTGCCGCCCATGAGGCGATCAGCGTCATGAAGAGGGTGGTGCCGTGGCGTCGGCCGAGCGCCTTGAGGGAGGCGGTCAGCCCGGCATCGAGCTCGAAGCCGATGGATGCGCCCGCATGGTCCTGCACCGCCGGGCGCGGACGGTCGGTGGGCAGCTCCAGCCGCGCCGGGGCGCCCGTCAGGTGCGTGCGCCAGAACGCCAGCTGGCGCTGCAGCAGGTCGCCCGACATCCAGCGGCGCTGCCAGACGGCGTAGTCGGCGTACTGGACGGCCAGCGGGGGCAGCGGGTCGGGCCCGGCGCTTCCTTGCGAGCAGGCCGTGTACAAGGCGGTGAACTCGTTGATGAGCACGCCGCTGGACCAGGCATCCGAAACGATGTGGTGCATCGTGACCAGCAGCACGTGGTCGTCCGCGCGCAGGCGCAGCAGCCGGCCGCGGATCAGGGGCCCGCGCGCCAGGTCGAAAGGCGCTGCGGCTTCCTCGCCCGCGATGCGCTCGGCGTGCACCTCGGGCTGCGCGTGCGCCGACAGGTCCGCGTGCTGGAGCCCGAAGCCAATGTCCGGCGCATCAATGATTTGAACGGGCATGCCGTCCACCGTTGAGAAGCGGGTGCGCAGAGCCTCGTGGCGCGACACGATCCGGTCCAGCGCGGCCTGCACGGCTGGCACGTCCAGCGTGCCGTGCAGGCGCACGCCGGCCGGGATGACGTACGCGGCGCGGGCGCTCTCCTGCTGCCCGATGAACCAGAGCCGCTGCTGCGCGAACGAAAGCGGCAGCGGCTCGCTGCGCGACGCCGGCACGATGGCCGACAAGGTGCTGGCGCTGGCGGCGGCCACCCGCTCGGCGTAGCCGGCCAGCGTGGGGCGCGCGAACAGCTCGGCCAGCGGGACTTCCAGGCCGAGTTGCGAGCGGATGCGCGAGGTGAGCTGCGCGGCGAGCAGCGAGTGACCGCCGAGCAGGAAGAAGTCGTCACGGCGGCCGATGCTGGCGAGGCCCAGCAGTTCGCGCCAGAGGGCGGCCAGCGCGCATTCCAGCTCGCCTTGCGGCGGCTCGTCGGTGCGGGGGCCGAAAGCGCCGTCCTCCGGCGCGGGCAGCGCGCGCCGGTCGAGCTTGCCGTTGGGCGTGAGGGGCAGGCTGTCGAGCCGCACGTAGGCGGCCGGCACCATGTACTCGGGCAGGTGCGCCGCCAAATGCGCGCGCAGCGCCTCGGGTGGCAGCGAGTCCTCGGCGATGACGTAGGCGACCAGCCGCTTGTCGCCGGGCGAGTCCTCGCGGGCCAGCACGACGGCTTCGCGCACCTGGGGGTGATCGAGCAGCCGCACCTCGATCTCGCCGGGCTCGATGCGGAAGCCGCGTATCTTGACCTGAGCGTCATCGCGTCCGAGGAACTCGATGGTCCCGTCACCTTGCGGGTCGATGAGCCAGCGTCCCAGGTCGCCGGTGCGGTACATGCGTGCCCCCGGCTCGGTGGTGAACGGGTCGGGCACGAAGCGCTCGGCGGTGAGCTGCGCACGGTTCAGGTACCCGTGCGCCACGCCCGCGCCGCCAATATGAACTTCGCCGGCCACGCCCACGGGTACCGGCTGCCCGTATGCATCGAGGATGTAGATGCGCGCGTTGGCAATGGGCTGTCCGATGGGGATGCGTGTGCCCGGGGCGGGCGGCTCGCGCAGCGCCAGCGTGGTGACGAACTGCGTGGTTTCGGTGGGACCGTAGGTCTGCAGCACCTGCTGCGGCCCGCCGTCGCCGAGCAGC
>CBINBY010000099.1:0-16129 GCA_966248995.1 uncultured Burkholderiales bacterium
AGCCAAGGCGGCATGAAGCCGGCTCCTTGGAAGACGAAGTTCGATGGGCACCTCAATGTGCGCCCGTTCGGCCGCGATATGCACTGCGCGATTGAGTTGGCGTGCGGTCACCGGGTTCGTGGGGTCCATGCCGGGGAACAGCCATCCGTTAGGCAGGATCTTGCCCTGGGCGTGACCCAAGCGCCACCAGGCGCGCAGCCGCTCGAGCAGCACCGGCGAGAGCATGGCGTAGCGATCCTTGCGGCCCTTGCCTTGCTCCACGCGCAGCGTCATGCGCTCGCTGTCGATATCGGTGACCTTCAGCGAGACGACTTCGCTGGCACGCAGCCCGGCACCATAGGCCACGGACATCGCTGCTTGAGACTTGAGGTTCGGCGCTGCGGCAATGAGGCGCGCGACCTCATCGCAGCTCAGCACGACGGGCAGCTTGCGCGGCTGGCGTACCGGCTCCATCTTGACCATCAGCTCGCCGTGGCCGAGCGTGATGTCGAAGAAGAACTTTAAACCGCTGAGGGTGGCGTTGATCGTGGTCGGCGAGGTGCCGGTGTCGACCATGTGCAGTTGGAAGCGTCGGAGCTCGTCCGCAGTAGCGGTGTCGGGCGAACGCTTCAGATATGCAGCGAGCCTGCGCACGGCACGGATGTAGGCGATCTGGGTCTTGCCTCCCATCTTGCGCATCGCATGTCGTCGATCATGCGTTGACGCAGCGGCGAGACATTGGGCGTCATGGGGTTCATGGCTCAGCTCCAGTTGACAGGCGAGGCGGATTGCCTCACCCGTCAACATGGCAGAACCCTGGCCGCTGCAGCGAACGGCCTCAACGCATCGCCGGAGCGTTACCGCGAGAGCGGTTTAGTCCACACGCTGCGGACCCGACGCTCGCCGCACCACCACCCCGGAGTCCGCAACTGGTCGACCTGAGTCGATCGCCCAACCAATCCACATGGGTGCATCGGTCTGTGCTGCTTCACCATGGGCTCCATCAACGCACCGCGCATAGGCGGAACGATCGCACCAATCGCTAGTAATGAGGCGGCAACTCCTCCCGCAACGAACGCAATGCCGGCCCGGCGGCTTGATGTTGTTCCCTCAGCGCCGCCATGTCGCGCAACAGTTGGTCGATCTGCGCCTGCTGGCGCACGATGATCTCGTTGAGGCGGTCGAGCAGGTCCTCGGTGAAGCTGGCCTTGACTTCCAAGTCGGTGAGTCGCTTGTCGACGATGTCGTTGCTGTGCATGGTGAACGGATCCTGGGGTTCTGCACTGTAGCCGCCGGACCGTGGGCATTACCCGCCCCTAACATAGCCCCGCCCCCTCAGCCAGACGATCGACGGAATTCCGACATGAGTTCAACCGCGCACGGCGAAATCGCCATCAAGCCGTCCCAGGTGCGGGTTGGCGTCTACGTGCGCATTCCGCTGCCGTGGATGCACCACTCGTTCCTGACCTCGTCGTTTCTCGTGACCACCGAAGCGCAGGCGCGGGAAATCGCTGCGCTGGGGGTCGATGTCTTCTACGACCCCCAGCGCAGCAAGACCGAACCGAGTCCGCTGACCGTGGCCACCGCGCCTGACCCCGCTCGGGAGGCCGAGCTGGCTCGGCTCAGGGAACAGCAGGAAGCGCTGGTGCAGCTCAAGCGCGAGCGCGCGATGGCCATGGAGCAGATGCGCTCCCGTCTGGCCGCCGTGCAGAAGAGCTTCACCTCGGCTGCCGAGCAGGCGGCCACCGCATTTCGCCAGCTCGCTGCCCGGCCCAAGGAAAGCGTGCAGGCCATCCGCGATGTGGCCGAGGAATCGACGCGCACGCTGCTCGCGGACCCGAACTCGACCATCCTCATGGTCGCGGACAAGGGCCTGCACCACGGCGACATCGGGCACGCCATGTCGGTGATGACGCTGTCCCTGCTCGTCGCCAAGCAGCTCGGCCTGGCGGAGCCTGTCATCCAGGTGATCGGGATGGGCGCGTTGCTGCACGACATCGGCATCGGCAGCCTCAGCCATTCGCTCGTGCGCAACCCCGCCCGAAACAAGTTCGAGGAGGCCTCGTATCAAACGCATTGCCAGCTCGGCCTTGACGAGCTTCGACGCGTGGGTTCGGGCGTGCCGCAAGCTGTGCTGGATGTGGTCTTGCAGCACCACGAGCGCGAGGATGGCAAGGGTTACCCGGCCGCAAGATCGGGCTCGGCCATCAATCTGCCCGCCAAGCTCATCGGCATCGCGGATCGTTTTGACGAGCTCACGAATCCCTTGGATGCGGCGCAGGCGCTGTCGCCGTTCGAGGCGCTGGCGGTGATGTGGTCACGCGAGCGCGCCGGCTTCAACGACAGCCTCTTGCAGCACTTCGTCCGTGCCATGGGCATCTACCCGCCGGGCACGCTGGTGCAGTTGTCGGATGGCCGGGTGGGCGTGGTCGTGGCGGCGGCGCCTCCGAATGCCAGGCTGTGTCCGCAGGTGCTCGTCTACGACCCGGCTACGCCGAAGCGCGAGGCCATCATTCTCGATCTGGCGGATCCGGCCCACGCCGATTCGGTCAAGATCGACAAGGCCTTGCGCACGCAGGAACGCAGCGAAGACGAACTCGACTACCTGCTTCCTCGCCGCAAGCTGACCTGGTTCCGCGCCAACAGCGCTTGACGGCGGGGTGCCCCGCGCGATGGCGGCCGGGGCATCGCCCTCGGCATGCGCCCGGCCAGGGTGTGCGGCCGGGCAGCACCTCCACACGCATCGCCGGTGACTTTGGTCGCTTCCCGCGCTCCGGGCGGCCCCGTACCTTTACGGCCACTACAAGGACACCGCTCAGGGACCCTCCTTCATGCCGCCGCCCATCACGCTCACGTCACCCGTCCCGGCGGCGGATCTGCTCTTCCAGTCGATGAGCGCCACGGCGGGCCTGAGCACGCTGGGCGAGGCGCAGCTCAGCCTGCTGAGCCTAAAGCCCGACATCAAGCCCGAAGACCTGCTCGGCAAGCCCGTCACCGTGACGGTGCAGCTGCGCGAGGGCGCCAAGCGCCACTTCCATGGCTACGTCACGCGCTTTGGCACGGGAGTGCGCCAGGGTAGGTACTACGCCTACCAGGCCACGGTGCATTCGTGGCTGTGGTTCCTCACCCGCACGGCCGATTGCCGCATCTTCCAGGACATGACGGTGCCCGACATCGTCAAGAAGGTGTTCGAGGACCACGGCGTCGCCAATTTCGAGTTCAAGCTCTTTCGCAGCTACCGCAGCTGGGTCTACTGCGTGCAGTACCGCGAGAGCGACTACAACTTCATCGCCCGGCTGCTGGAGCACGAAGGCATCTACTGGTACTTCGAGCACAGTGACGGCCAGCACAAGCTCGTACTGGTCGATTCGCAAAGCGCTCACGACGCGGCACCCGGTTGTGCATCGTTGCCTTACATCGAGGAGGGCGCCGCGGCCCAGGCCGACATGGAATGCGTGTCCGGCTGGTCGTTCTCGCGCGAGGTGAAGGCGGGCAAGGTCATGCTCGCGAGCTACGACTTCGAGCGCCCCTCCACTGATTTGAAGGTCAAGGCCAACAAGGCGCGCAGCCACAGCCTGGCCGACTACGAAGTGTTCGATTTCCAGGGCGATTACATCCAGTCGGCCCACGGCAGCCAATGGGCCGAGGACCGCATGGACGAGTTGCAAACGCCGTTCCAGCGGCTGCAGGGCAGCTCCAACGCGCACGGCATCGAGGCGGGGCGCCTGCTCACGCTCACGCACCATCCGCGCCCGGACCAGAACGACCAGTACCTCGTCACGGGTCTCACGCTGCAGGCGCAGGTCGATGGGTATGAATCGGGCAACCCGAGCGGCGGCTTCACCTGCGAGTTTTCCGCCATCCCCGCCGCACAGCAATTCCGCCCCCCGCGTCGCACGCCCAAGCCGTTCGTGCAGGGCCCGCAAACGGCGGTGGTGGTGGGGCCGGGCGGCGAGGAAATCCACACCGACAAGTACGGCCGCGTGAAGGTGCAGTTCCACTGGGACCGCTACGGCCAGCGTGACGAGACGAGCTCGTGCTGGGTGCGCGTGTCCCACCCCTGGGCCGGCAAGAACTTCGGCTTCGTCGACATCCCGCGCATCGGGCAGGAGGTGGTGGTCGACTTCCTGGAAGGCGACCCCGACCAGCCGCTCATCACGGGGCGCGTCTACAACGCCGAGCAGATGCCTCCGTGGGATCTGCCGGCCAACGCCACGCAGTCGGGCGTCCTCACGCGCTCCAGCAAGGGCGGCGGCTACGGCAATGCCAACGCCATCCGCTTCGAGGACAAGGCCGGCTCGGAACAGCTGTGGATCCACGCCGAGAAGAACCAGGACATCGAGGTCGAGAAGGACGAGACCCACTGGGTCGGCCAGGACCGCAAGAAGACCATCGACCGCGACGAAACGGTGCATGTCAAGCACGACCGGACCGAGACGGTCGACAACGACGAAAAGATCACCGTCCACCACGACCGCATCGAGCGGGTCGACAACGACGAGACCATCAGCATCGGCCGCGATCGGGCGATGAGCATCGAGCGCGACAAGAGCGAGACGGTCAGCCGCAACAAGATGATCCAGATCGACGGCAATCACTCCGAGAAGGTCAATGGGGCGATGAGCATCGTCGTCGGCTCCACGCTGACCGAGTCGGTGCTCGTCAACTACGCCGAGACGGTCGGCGGCGCGATGGAACTCACCGTGGGCGCCGCGCTCGCCATCAGCGTGGGCGGGCTCATGTCCGAGGCGGTTGCCGGCACCAAGTCGGAGGCCATCGGCGGCGGCAAGAGCGAGAGCATCGGTAACGACAAGACGCTGCAGATCGGCAAGAACTACGTCACGACGGTCAAGGAGAACATGACCGTCAACGTGGTGAAGGACAAGAAGGAAAGCGTCGACGGCGTGCAGCTCGTCGAGGTCAAGAAGGAAGCGACGCTGAAGGCCAAGAAAGTTCAGCTCGTGGCCGAGGACGAGATCAACTTCAAGACAGGCGATGCCGAGATCGTGATGAAGAAGAACGGCGACATCACGATCAAGGGCGGAAAGATCACGGTCAAGGGCAGCAGCGACGTGATCGTCAAGGGCAGCAAGATCACGGAGAACTGAGCATGGCGATCCAGCAGGTCCGGCTCGTGGAGCCGCGGGAACAAGCATCCATGCACCCCACGGCGGCATGCGTGGGGACCATCGTCTCGCTCGACGGCGACGGCCGGCCCTTCGTGAGCTTTGACGGGTGCGAATCCATCGTTGCCCGTGTGTGCACCACCGATCCCGGGCCGGGCGGCGAGCAGGGCCCCATCGGGGCGAGCGTGCTGCTCGTGTTCGACGACGAGGATCGCTCGCGTCCGGTCATCGTTGGCTTCGTGCGCGACACCCTGGCGCCGGTCGATCGCGCCGGCGACATCGAGCGCGCGCTGCAGCTCGATGCCAGCAGCCTGAGGCTCGAGGCGCGCGACGAGGTCGTGCTGCATTGCGGCCTGGGCTCGCTCACCATCCGCGCCGACGGGCAGGTCGTGCTGCGCGGCACGCGGGTCGTCAGCCGGGCGAGCGAGACCAACAAGATCCGTGGCGCCTCGGTGCTGATCAACTAACCCCGGTGTTTGCAGGCGAATCATGCCGGTGACGGTGGGGGTGAACTACATGTCGGTGATCCACGCCGGAAGCAACGGCGTGACGATGGCGTTCCCCGACGTGTGCAAGACGCCCGTGGGGCCCGCGGTCGTTCCCATTCCATACCCCAACATCGCCAAGTCTTCGGACACCGCGAGTGGCGCGTCCACCGTCAAGTGCGACGGCAACCCGGTGTGCGTGAAGGATTCGAACTTCATGGTGAGTACCGGCGACGAGGCGGGCAGCCTGCTCGGCGTGGCCTCGAACAAGGTCAAGGGCAAGGCCGAGTTCGTCAACTTCTCGTTCGACGTGAAGTTCGAGGGCAAGAACGTGCCGCGCGCCATGGATCTGATGCTGCACAACGACAAGAACACGCCCCCGTTCCCCGTGGTCCAGGGGCCGATCATCGCGATGGGTGACGACAAGGGCACCTGCTATTACTGTGGCAAGCCGCTCTGAAACCCTGTCGCCGGCCGCGACGGTTCAAGCGCTCGGCCTGGCCTGTTCGCTGGGCGCCGACGTGGTGACGGCCTGCGCTGCCGCGCGTGCCGGCATCGTTCGCGCATCCATCGCGCAGCACTACCGTGTGCGCTCCGAGGTCGAGGGTGACGAGGAGGCGGTGGCCGTGCACGAGGCCACGCTGTTCACCCGCGGTTTCGAAGGCGAGACGCGGCTGGTTCGGCTCGCGCAAGGGGCGTTGGCCGACCTGCTGCGGCAGGCCGGCCGCATCGAGGGATCGCCCGCCTTCTACGTGGCCCTGCCCGATCCGGGGCGTTTGCGCCGGGGCCTGAGCCTGGTCGCTGATGAGGCTGCATTTGCCAAGCTGAGCCGGCCGGCCGAGGGGAGCGCCGAACCAGACCCGGAGGCAGCCTGCGATGCCGCCGCGCGGCGCATCGTCGCGCGCGCCGCAGCGTTGGCCGGATGGCCCGGTTTGCCGGTGATGAGGTTCAGCAGCGGCGCGGGACACGCGGCCGGTGCCGAAGCCTTGCGCGAGGCGGCCATGGACATCGCCCGCGGCGCCCCATCGGCCATCGTGATCGGCGTCGATTCGCTGCTCGACGAGTCCACGCTGGACTGGCTCCACGCGTGCGGCCGGCTGAAGTGCCACGGCGCACCCGCCGGCCTGCAGCCCGGCGAAGCGGCGGTGGCTGTGATGCTCACGGCACCGCGGGCCGGGCAGCAGGAAACCACCACGTTGCGCTGCACGGCATCCACGCGAGAGGAGCGAGCGTTCTTCGAAGGCGCGTCGGCGGCGGGAGAAGCACTCGCCCATGTGCTGAGTCATGCGCGCGAAGACGTCGCTATGGGCGCCTCCTGGATCCTGTCCGACCAGAACGGCGAGGTCTACCGTGCCACCGACTGGGGCTACGCGCTCGTGCGGCTCAGGGCCCAATGCCCGGAGCTAGCGGATCCGCAGCTCTGGTATCCGGCCATGTCGTTCGGCGACACCGGCGCGGCCAGCGCCCTGGTTGCCCTTTGCCTGGCTGCGCGTGCCTGGGAGCGAGGCTATGCCCCCTGCGATGCTGCGATCGTGACTTGCTGCGCCGACGATGGCGCGCGCGCTGCTCTGGCGCTGCAGCACCGACCTGCTGGGAGGATGCAAGCGTCATGAGCGAGCACGATCGCGGCGAGCGCAAACACCAGTTCTGCGCCATCCCGGCGTCGCCGAAATGCGGGGACTGCCCGGGCTCGAAGGACTACATCGAGGTCTGCAAGCCCGGCGACTGGTTCGGTCACACGTTTGCCCGCCGTGTCAGACGGAAGTCGGGTGCGTTCTCCTTCGAGAAGAAGTACGAGGCTCATCACCTGCTCTGTGTGGCGTCAGTGACCGGGGAGTTGGTGACCAAGGCCGAGATCGAAGGGGTCATTGCGCAAACAGCCTGGTGCATCAACAACGAGAAGAACATGCTCGCGATGCCGCTGTGGGGTCACACGGTCATGTGGTACTGCGAGATCACGGCCGCATCGTCGGATGCCGAGTTCAAGGACGTTCCCGCGCCGCCGTTTGCCGACATTCCTCAGCACAACTGGGACCACAATGGAAACAACCGGTATACCTGGGAGGTGACCGAGGCCTGTCGACGGCTGGCTCGCAAGATCGAGGAAATGGGCCATGAGCTCAGCGGAGCCAACCTGAAGGCCGCTCTCGACAAGCTGTCGGGCCAGTTCGAAAACATCTTGCTCAACGTGCGTGGCACGCGTCAGGGTGGGACGCACCACGCCTGGAGCATGGGTCTGGCCAACCCTGAGTCGGATTGGTGCCAGCCGTTTTCGATGGCGTCGACGGCAGCGATGACGAAAAAGGGCTTCCCCGTTCGAAAGTTCGATGTGGAGCTCATGAAATGGATCAAACGGATCGCCACAGCAATCGCAGGAGCTTGAATTGAAGAGTGAGTTCGTCATCTGGAGGTACAAGGACACGCCCGGTGCATGCGCCTTGAAGGAACTGCGAGGCCTGGACAAGACGTATCGGCTGAACAACGGAACCTCGTTTGCAGCGGGGTTCCCGGCTGGCGTCACGGTGCACATGGACCCGGATTCGCCTGATGACATGCTGCTCGTGGATAACGTGCTGAACGCAGACCTCGTGATCGTGGCGTCGAAGCGCCTTCAGGAATGCGTGCGTGCGTACCAGCCGGCATGCGTCGAGTATCTACCTGTGGACGTTATCGATCACAAGGGGCGCATTGCCAGCAAGGACTACGGAATCATTCACCCGATCAAGCCAGTCGATGCGGTAGACAAGGCGCAGTCGATCTTCGAAGCAAGCCTCCTCGATGACGACGACATCGACAGCTTCGAGCGCCTCGTGCTGAATGAGTCTGCGATTCCAGGCGACCGGCATCTGTTCCGGCTCAAGGGCTTCTGGAACATCACCCTTGTGCGACGGTCCCTCGCCGAGGCGCTCGCCAAGGAGAAATTCAGCGGCTTGCGTTGGCTCGAAATCGACGCCTACCCGGAGGTTTGACCTGCGACAGGGCGGCACGCACAAAGATGCTGGAGCCAAAGATCACCAACGGCTTTCTCGCCTGGAAATTGGAGAGATCGCAGGAGTGACCGCTTGAAAGCGAATTTCGTGATTTGGCGCTATCAGCGCGAGAAGGGGGCGTGCGCCCTGGAAACCTTGAACGGTGTCGAGCGAAGCTACCGGCTCAATGAAGGCAAGGCCGAGGGATTCCCGTCGGGCGCGGCCTTCCACATGAACCCCGACTTTCCCGACGACATGCTGCTGCTCGTCAACGTGCGCAATTCGGACATGGTCATCGAGGCCTGGAAGCGCCTGCAGGAGAGGCTGCGTTCAGAAGCGCTGGCGTGCGTCGAGTTCCTGCCGGTGGAGATCATCGACCACAAGGGGCGCGTGGCCAGCAGGGACCACGCCATCGTGCATCCCATTGATCCCGTGGATGCGATCGACAAGGACCAGTCGATCTTCGAAACGAGTTTCATCGACGAGAACGACATCGACAGCTTCAAGCGTCTGGTGCTCAAGGAATCGGCGATCCCCGACGACCGGCATCTGTTCCGGCTCAAGGGCTTCTGGAACATCACGCTCGTGCGCCGGTCGCTGGCCGAGGCGCTGACCGAGGAGAAGTTCAGCGGCCTGAGCTGGCTCGAGATCGACGCCTACCCTGAGGTTTGAATCCGAAGTGACCCGATGAAGCTCGGCGAATACCTCGAAGTGATCGGCTACGACGCCGCATTCTGGATGGCGGCGTATACGAACCCGTCCTATCCGCTGGACCAGCTCGGAGAGGTCACCGTGGATGTGACGTCGAAGCTGCGCACCGCGGCCATCGTCGTGCTTCTCGCCAAGGGCGACACGGATGCGTTCTTCCACAACCTGATCCGCAGCGCGCGTTGCCGCATCGCCTATCTGGAGCGGCTCGCGGCCAAGGGCATCGAGGGCGACCACCATCAGGCCTCAGCCCGCGTGGGGCCGTTTCTCGATGCCGTCGCCGCCGCAGACTTCACTTCGGCGCGGCGAATCGCCGCGCTGTCGCCGCGCCACTGGATGCAGGGGCACGAGTACGAGGATGACTACCTCTACGCGCAGATCGTGCACGGTCTCATCGCGCCGCCGTCCGAGGCGGTGCCGCTCGATCCTCTTTTCGAGCGGATGGACGCGGTGCTGGACGGGCAACCCGACGCGCGCCTCGATGTGACGCGGGCCATCGCCCACCGCGACCCGGCCGCGTTCGACCGCGCCTTCGACGCGCTCATCGCACAACGAACCGCCGCGCTCGATGCGGAAAAGGCCCGGCGCAAGATCGAGGATCCCGTCATGGTGGCGCAACGGCAAATCGACATCGAAGGCCTGGCGCTGCTGCGCATCGCGACGCGGCTGAACATCGCAACGCAAGACGAGTATCTGTACTGCCCGTCAATTGCGCGCACCACGATGCGCACGCCGTTTCCCGGCGAATAGCGGGAGCGCCGGTGCCTCACATCGACGTACGCAACCGTACGGGCTACGCGTTCGACGCCGTGGCCCTCGCGGACGAGGAGGGCGTGCCGCAATACGTGGCCCTGGTGCAGGCCCGGTATGAGGTGGCGGCCGACGGTGCGCTGAGGCTGCTGCCGCAGCAGCCACCGCCGGACATCGGCGGCCAGTGCCATGGCGACCCCGAGGTGTCCAGCGTGCGCATCGAGCCGCAGATGGCCTACAGGAAGCTCGCCACGGATGTGGTGCTCCTCGGCCATGCCCATGCGGCGGCCATGTCGCGCACCCAAGGCCAGGTCGGCATAGCAATAGGGCCAATGCGGAAGGTGGCCCGAGTGACGGGCGATCGGGTGCTCTCGCGCAGCCTCGGCCGCTACACCATCAGCCCGCCGGCACCTTTCGAGCGCCTGCCGCTCATCTACGAGCGCGCATTCGGCGGCTGGGACCGTCGTGATCCCGATCCACTGAAGCACCGCTGTGAGCCGCGCAACCCGGTGGGCACCGGTTTCAGGAGCGCCCCGCACTCCGCGGACGACGAGGTCCGCCTGCCCAATTTCGAGGATCCCTCGGAGCCGTTCCGAGCCTACGGCGACACGCCTGCGCCCGTGGGCTTCGGGTTCGTCTCCCCGAACTGGCAGCCTCGGCTCGCGTACTCGGGCACCTATGACGCCGAATGGGCACACACGCGCCGGCCGCTGCTGCCGCGTGACTTCGACCCCCGCTTCTACAGCGCCGCGTCACCCGGCTTGATCGCGCCCGGCCATCTGCGCGGGGACGAACCCGTGGTCGTGGTGGGCGCCACGCCCGAAGCTCGCATGGCCTTCTCGCTGCCCGGTGTCCCGGCCCCCGTGTGCGTCGTGCAGCTGCGCGGCAACAAGCGCCGCGCATTGCAGACTACGCTGGACACCCTCATCGTCGACGCCGACGAACGCGCGGTCACGCTGCTGTGGCGCGCTCACATCGGGGTGCGCAACGGGCCCCACGACATCCTGGCAGTCGAGGTGCTGCCAGAACCCCCGCAGTGACCCATCGCGCCATGGCAGCCACCTCATTGCATGCATTCAAGATCGACCTCTACGAGGAGCACCTCGAAGAGGCATCGTTCCTCTACGACCAGTGCCGCGCGTTGCTGGCCGATGCACAGCTGCCCTGGACGCACCTGGCTCCTTTCGAGGCGCGCCTGGAGGCCCATCTCGATGCGCTCGTACTGGGCGGCAAGCTCGCGTTGGAGGTGTGCGAGCGCCGCGCGCGCGAAGGCGACGCGGGCGAGCTTTATGCCGCGGTCTGTGTGGTATGCAGGCACCGCGATGCGCAGGGCTTGTCCGGCCTGTTCAGAGACCTGGAACTCAGCACGCCTGCTGCGCAGGCCGCCGTGTGCAACGCGCTGAAGCGGGAGTTGCCGGCCGGGTGGCACGGGTTCGTCGATAACGCACTCCGGCGTGGCGATCCCCGCCTGCCCGCGGTGCTGGTCCCTGTGGTGGCACATCGGCGCCTTCCTGCCGCAGGCGGGTTGGCCGAGGCATTGCAGTCGTTCCCGGCGCACGCGGCGCCCATCGTCGACGCACTGGGCCGCCTGGGCGATCCCGAGGCGCAGCCGCTGGTGGAACGCTTTCTGCTCGACGGGCAGGCCGATGACGACCTCAGGGCTCGCGCCTTGCTGGCGTCGCTGCGCATGGGTCTGGACGACCCGCTGCGTCGCTGTCATTTGCTCGCGCACCGCGAGAACTGGCCTCGCCTCGCGCTGGGTATCGGCGGCGATCCCTCCGCGGGCAACGTGCTCCAGCCGCTCGTACGCGCGGGCCGGGCCACGCCGGAATGCCTGCTCGCCCTCGGGCTGCTGGGCGAGACTGCCTCGCTGCGGCTGCTCCAAGAAGCCCTCGGCGCGCCGGAACTGGCCGAGGCCGCGGCCCGGGCGCTGCAGTGGATCACTGGAGCGTCGCTGTACGAGGAAGTGTTCATTCCCGAGGACGATGACGAGCCGCTGGCGCATTGGAGCCAGCCGCAGATGAAGCCCCGCGTGCCGCCGTCGGCGCCGCAGCGAGGCCAGACCGTGTGCAAGCTATCGGTGCATCCCGACCGATGGGGCGAGTGGCTGGCGCAAAACGGTTCCCGCTTCACGCCCACGTTGCGGTATCGGCTCGGCCAGCCATACGGGCCGCAGGCGCTGCTCGCGGCGCTGTGCGGCGAGGGCAGTGACCGGCAGCTGCGGCGGTTCGCCGCGGAAGAGATCGCCATCCGCTACCGCTGCGAGATTCCGTTCGAGGCTGACATGTTCGTGGCGCAACAGATCAGCGCATTGAATGGCATGTCGCGCTGGGCTCAGGTTCACGGGCAGCGGTTCGACCCCGGCCGCTGGTACTTCGCCGCGCGTCTGCAGTAAGAGTGCGCTGGCACGCTACTGCGTGCTACCTCCCTGTCTAGTCACGCTCACGCCCAACCGCTGTACCCGCACGTTCACGATGTTGTCGCGGCCGCCGAGCAATGCCTGGCTCGTTCGCCAGGTTGCCCGCTGCACATCGCGAAAACCGGCCACCACGCCCAGCGCGCGTGCCTGGGGCGACAGCAGCTTGTCGATCACCTTCATTTCGCCAGGCGCCAGCATCAGCTCCTCGCGGTCGATCAGTTCATCGCCCAGCGTGACGCGGTCGAGGCTGTACAGCGACATGAAGTCCGCGGTTTCGAATGCCACCAGCGATGTCAGCGCGTACAGGCGCAGCACCACCGGCGAAGGGCGGCCATGGATGTCGGGGTTGATCAAGGCGTCGGCATCGATGCGGATGTTCAGCCGCGGGGGTGGAGGTGGTGGCGGCGCAGGGGGCGCGGGAGTGGCGACTGGAGCAGGCGCCTTGGGGCGCACGAGCGAGCATGCGCCAGCCACGGAGGCGATCCCGAATGCGGCGGCAAGGCAGAGCCTGCGCCGCGCTGCGCGCACTGCACGGGTGTCATGCAGGCGCGGATCGGCGGATGGGTAGATGGGGTCCATGGTGGTGCTCCCTGTATGGAGCAGCGAGCTTAGAGCCGCCACGCTGTTTCGATCCATCGCAGCTGCGTTCTGCGGCGGTGTTCGCAGATCCGCCACGTGATGACGGTTTCGCCCACTGTCAGCGCCCGTTGTGGAGGTGATGAATAACGGGCACTCCACGCTCACCGGGCACCGCAAACCTGCTCTGCGATGCCCGATCGTGGTCGTTCAGGCGCAGTCGCGTTGCTGAAGTCGAAGCTGCGTCTATCTCCGCCTATCTCTTGCGCGTTGCCGGCAGCGACTGCACCACCACGTCTTCCGCAACGGCATCCTTGCAGTGCGGCTGGCTCCACGGGCCGCTGTAGGAAATCTGATCCACGCCGCCGGGGCCCACGCCCGCAGGCACATAGTCGAGCATCAACAGATGACGCACTCGCCACGCGATCGCGTGGTCAGCGCACGAAGAGTCGCCTGACACGCCCACCGCGCCCACGATTTCTCCCGTGGCGTTGTACAGAGCCAGGCCGCCACCAAAGACGTTCACGCCGCCGATGCGCTTGCCCACCATCGGGTCGTTGGGTTGTCCCCAGCTGCTGGCCGGCCCCTTGTAGGCCACGTTCGTGTCGACCGGATTGCTTTCCTGCAAGCCGAAGAGGCTTCCGCCGGGCTGCACGGCGCTGTAAAGATTGGCCGTTGCCAGTGCGAGGCCAGGAAGGCCGAATGCATTGGCCGTATTGGCCTTCTGGGCCGAGATGACACGGCTGCCGGGCCACTGTGAACCTTCATTCTTGCCGGTGTAGGCCACGGCACACACTTCGCCGCTGCGATTGACGACCGTGCCCCACATGTCGAGATTGAAGCCGCCGTTGTCGGCGATGCGCGCCTGCTTGAGCGCGTCTTTGAGCTGCGCATACGCGGGCAACCCGTCGCAGGGGCCGGCCGCAAATGCGGAGATCGAGGAAAGCAGGGCGGAGGCGATGAGCGTGCGGCGGACTATGGCTTTGCGCATGAACGATTCTTTCCTTTGTTGAAGCGTTGGGGTCGCCCAATGGGGCGCGGGGATTGTGAGGCACGAACCCCGGCAAGTGGTTGCGCGGTTGATGTCGGCGAGGGTGACCTTCGGCCACCGTGACGGGCGGGCGACGGTCGTAGCATGGTGCGATGACGCCAGGGTCGCCATCCGTCGCTCAAGACTCAGGTCACGCAGGCTTGGCGCAGCCTGGCGCCCAACCCGTAGTGGATGACGATGCCACCCGGCTCATGGTGCGCGGCGCGTCTGAGGGCGCGGCGCAGCCGGCTGTGCCGCGAGCCCAGGGAGGTTCACCGTCGTATGGCGAGACCACTCGCACGCGCGGGGACGGCCTGCCGTTGGGTACGACGCTCATGGAGTATGAGATCGCCGGCTTTGTGGGGCAGGGCGGTTTTGGCATCGTTTATCTGGCCAATGATCGGAGCCTGCAGCGGCGCGTGGCGCTCAAGGAGTACATGCCCTCGCAATTGGCCGCTCGCGATGGCCTGACGCAGGTGTCCATCAAGTCGGCGCATCACCGCGAAGCCTTCGAACTGGGCCTGCGCAGCTTCGTCAACGAAGCTCGTCTGCTCGCGCAGTTCGACCATCCCTCGCTGGTGAAGGTATTCCGCTTCTGGGAAGCCAACGGCACCGCCTACATGGCCATGCCGTACTACGAAGGCATCACGCTCAAGGATGAACTGCGGCGGCGGGGCACGCCACCCGACGAAGCCTGGCTCATGGCGTTGCTGGCGCCGCTCACCGAGGCGCTGGCGGTCATCCACGCACAGAACTGCTACCACCGCGACATTGCGCCCGACAACATCGTGCTGCTGGCCGGCAGCGGTCGGCCGGTGCTGCTGGACTTCGGCGCTGCTCGGCGCGTGATTGGCGACATGACGCAGGCGCTCACGGTGATCCTCAAGCCGGGCTATGCACCGCTGGAGCAGTACGCCGAAATGCCGCACATGAGTCAGGGTCCATGGACTGATGTGTATGCGCTCGCGGCGGTGGTTCACTACGCCATCACCGGCCACACGCCGCCTGTCGCGGTGAGCCGCGTGGTGCGTGACGACCATGTGCCGCTTGCCAGGGCGGCCGAGGGCCGCTACAGCGCTCGCTTCTTGCGGGCCATCGACCATGCCCTGGGCTTGAAGCCTCACGAGCGCACGGGGTCCATTGCGCAGTTTCAAGCGGAACTCGGGTTGGATGCCGCATCTTCTGAACCAGGCATTCCTGCTGCGCGTACGCAGGTGCATGCCGGCGTCAACGCCGCAGGCGGGGGCGGGTCTGAAGCGAGCGCCCCCCTGGCAGGCTCGCCGGGCAGGGGGAAGTGGCTCGCCGCCGGCGCACTGGCGGCCGCTGCTTTCGGGGGGGTGGCTTACTTCGCGTGGCCGCCCGCCAAACCAATGGCTGACGTCTCGGCGGTTACCGTGCCACAAGCCGATGTGGTTCCATCACCCGGTATGCCGGCGCACGAGACGAGCACGCCGCCTGGCGCCCTTGACGCGTCCCCAGGCGCGACCGCTCCGTTCTCCGTGCTCGCCGAGTTCGACCGCATCGTGCAGGCGCAGACGCCCGGCTATACCGTGGAGGCGGTACCTGCGTTGCGACAGCTGCGCATCGGGCGCGACAAACTGTCGTTCACCGTCACCTCGGCGCGCGAGGGCCATGTCTACGTGCTCGTGCTTGGACCGGACGGTGGTCTGACTCTGCTGTTCCCCAACGCGCAAGCCAGCGACAACCGGCTCCGCGCAGGCCAGACCTTGTCGCTGCCGCAAGCATCGTGGATGCTCGAAGCATCCGAGCCTGCCGGCATTGAACACTTCCTCGTGCTCGTGTCCCGCGAGCCGCGCGACTTCTCGCATGTCACCAGGGGCCGCGAAGGCTGGTTCCGTAAGCTGGAAACGGGCGAGCGCGCCTCAGAGCATGCGCGCGGCGACTCGGGCCTCAGGTCGATGCTGGCCGGACGGGCGCAGTGCAGTGTGCCGGGGTGTGAAGAGTACGGTGCGGTGCGTTTCGAGATGAATATCGTTCGGTAGCGTCGCGAGTCATACCGGGTGCACCCCGATGAGGCGGCACTTCGCAGACGACCGAAGGCCGAACTGGTCCTGTCTGGGTACTGA
>CBINBY010000100.1:0-16046 GCA_966248995.1 uncultured Burkholderiales bacterium
ACGTCGCGCCGCCGGGTCGCCAACGAACTGGCCGCCCTGATGCCCAGCCGGCTGGCCGACGCCTGGGTACAACTGGACGCCGACTTGCAGCGCTCGCTGGCCGAGGTGTCGAACAAGGCGCTGGTGCGGCTGGCCGAGCGGATGGCACGCTGGGAGCTCGTGCCCGTGGGCACCGAGGGCTACCGGAAGGCAGAGGTGACGTTGGGGGGCGTCGACACGCGCGACCTGTCGTCGCGCACGATGGAATCGAAGCAGCCCGGCCTTTACTTCATCGGCGAAGTGGTCGACGTCACTGGCTGGCTCGGTGGCTACAACTTCCAGTGGGCCTGGTCCAGCGCGTACGCCTGCGCAATGGCATTGCCACACTGAAGAAGGTGTTGAAGGTGTGAACGAATCCGACATGCCGGCTCATGCGCCCAAACGCGCCCACTCCGCGTTGCAAGCATGAGTCAGCGGTCGCGATCCCCCTGGCTCTGCCTTGCATCCTCGCCGCTCACGCGCACCAACTGAGCCACCACCGCCACCGCAATCACCTCCGGCTGCTTGCCCTCGATGCCCTCCACGCCGATGGGGCAGGTCATGCGTGCCACGCGTTCCGGCGCGATGCCGCGCTGCTCGAAGCGGTGCATGAAGCGCTGCCGCTTCGTCTTCGACCCGATGAGCCCGAGGAAACCGAAATCGCCCCGCCGAAGCACCGCCTCCGTGATGCGCAGGTCGAGGTCGTGGTTGTGCGTGAGCACGAGGTAGTACCCACCCGTTGGCGCCTGGCTCACCTCGGCTTCCACCGCGTCCACGCACACGCGGCGGATGTGCTCGGGCCAGGGCGTTCCCAGCGCAGTCATGGCATCGAATTGCTCCTCGCGCTCGTCGATCCATTCGACCTCCACGTCCAGCGTGGCGAGCAGCGTCGCGATGGCGCGGCCTACATGGCCGGCGCCGTAGAGCTGCAGGTGGAACAGGGGCCGTGGCGCGGGCCATTGCGCCAGCGTGAGGGCCTCCAGGGGCTCGTAGGCCAGCGAGACCGCGCCGCCACAGCATTGCCCCAGTGCGGGTCCCAAGGCGTAGTGCTCGCGGCGCGAAGTTCGGTCGCCGGTGCGCAGCATCTCGCGTGCGGTGGCTATGGCCTGGAGTTCGAGATGCCCACCGCCGATGGTGCCCAGGCAGCTGCCGTGCGTCACGAGCATGCGCGTGCCGGCATGGCGCGGCACCGAGCCTTGCGTGGCCTGCACCTGCACCACCACCGCGGGCTCGCCGGCTTCCAGGTAGCGCCGGGCGGCGGCATGCACCTGACGATCCATCGCGCTCAGCCCATCGCGGCCCGCACGGCGTCGATCGCGTCCAGCACCGCTTCCGCCGTCGCGGGCGCCCGCAAGGGCGGCGCGATGCGGTGCCCGCCCACGGCCGACACCGCATCGCGGATCGCGAAGAACACCGAGAAGGCCAGGAGCAGCGGCGGTTCGCCCACCGCCTTGCTGCGGTGGATCGCGTCTTCGGCGTTCGCGTTGTCGTAGAGCCGCACGTTGAACACGGGCGGGCAGTCGTTGGCGGTGGGGATCTTGTAGGTGCTGGGCGCGTGCGTCATCAGCAGCCCGGTCTGCGGGTGCCACACGAGCTCTTCCATGGTGAGCCAGCCCATGCCCTGGATGAAGGCGCCCTCGACCTGCCCGATGTCGACGGCCGGGTTGAGCGAGCGGCCCACGTCGTGCAGCAGGTCGGCGCGCAGCAGCCGCGACTCGCCGGTGAGCGTGTCCACCACCACCTCGCTCACCGCCGCGCCGTAGGCAAAGTAATAGAACGGCCGGCCCTGCATGGCCTGCGCGTCCCAGTGCAGGCCGGGCGTGGCGTAGTAGCCGTCGGACCACAGCTGCACGCGGTCTTCGTACGCCTGGCGCACGAGATCCTCGAAGGCGAGCACGCGGCCGTTCGCCTCCACCCGATCGTTGGCGAAGCGCACGGCCTGCGCATCGCCGCCCAGGCGCCGGGCGGCGAAGGCGGCCAGTCGCTCGCGGATCTGGCGTGCCGCGTCCTGCGCGGCCTTGCCGTTGAGGTCGCTGCCGGAGGAGGCGGCAGTGGCGGAGGTATTCACGACCTTGGTGGTGTCGGTGGCCGATACGCGCACCCGTTCGTAGGCGATGCCCAGCTCGTGCGCCACGACCTGCGCCACCTTGGTGTGCAGGCCCTGGCCCATCTCCGTGCCGCCGTGGTTCACGAGCACGGAACCATCGGTGTACACGTGCACCAGGGCGCCGGCCTGGTTGAGGTGCCTGAGGTTGAACGAGATGCCGAACTTCACCGGCGTGAGGGCGATGCCGTGCTTGAGCACGGGGCTGCGTGCGTTGTAGGCCGCAATCTCGGTAATGCGTTCGCGGTAGTTGCTGTCGCGCTCCAGTTCGGCCACGAGTTCGTGGATGACGTTGTCGGCCACGGGCTGGCCGTAGGGCGTGCGCTGCGAGCCATCGGCGGCATAGAAGTTGGCGCGGCGCACATCCAGCGGGTCGCGGCCCAGGGTGCGGGCGATGGTGTCGAGCACGTATTCGGTGGCGAGCGCGCCCTGCGGGCCGCCGAAGCCGCGAAAGGCGGTGTTGCTCTGCGTGTTGGTCCGTGCCGAATAGCCGTGCAGGGCCACGTCGGGCAGCCAGTAGGCGTTGTCGACATGGCACAGCGCGCGGGCCATCACGGGGCCCGAAAGATCGGTGGAATGGCCGGCGTTGGAGACCATGGTGAGCGCGTAGCCCAGCACGCGGCCTTCGTCGTCGTAGCCCACTTCGTATTCGTAGTGGAAGGGGTGGCGGCGGCCGGTGACGAGGAAATCGTCGTCGCGGTCCAGGCGCAGCTTGACGGGGCGGCCCAGCCGCCGGGCGGCGATGGCCGCCACGCAGGCGAAGAGCGCCGACTGCGATTCCTTGCCGCCGAAGCCCCCGCCCATGCGACGGCATTCCACCTGCACGTGATGCGAGCGCAGGCCCAGGCAGCGCGCGACGAGATGCTGCATCTCGCTGGGGTGCTGGGTGGAGCAGAGCACCCGCATGCCGCGGTCCTCGGTCGGCACGGCCATGCTGATCTGGCCTTCCAGGTAGAACTGCTCCTGGCCGCCGACTTCCAGCGTGCCGACCAGACGATGCGGCGCCGCGGCGATGGCCGCGAGGGCGCCGCCCTCATGGGTGCTGCGCGCGAGGTGCATGGGCGGCAGCACGTAGTGGCCTTCGGCATGGGCCTTCGCGTGGGTGAGCACCGCGGGCAGGGGCTCGATGGCGAGCACTTCGCGGGCCAAGGCGGCGGCGCGGCGTGCGGCGAGCCGCGTCTTGGCGATGACCGCATAGACGGGTTGCCCCACATAGCGCACCTCACCGTCGGCGAGGATGGGGTCGTCGTGCACCACGGGGCCGCAATCATTGGGGCCGGGGATGTCGGCGGCGGTGAGCACGCTCACCACGCCGGGCAGGGCGCGCAGCCGGTCGAGCGCGATCGCGGTGAGGCGGCCATGGGCCACGGGCGACAGGCCCAGCGCCGCGTGCAGCGTGTCTTCCAGCTCCGGCAGATCGTCCACGTACTGCGCCTCGCCGCTCACGTGCAGGTGAGCGGATTCGTGCGGCCGTGCCGTACCGATGCCGAAGTCGTGGCGCAGGGTGGGAAGTTCGGAGGGCTTGTTCATGGACGTGCGCTCATTTCATTCCATGGACGCTGGATCGGTGCGTGTCCACACATTGAGAGCCTCGGGATGCAATGCGCCCTCTGGCCGCGTCTCCAACCAGAACCGCGTCACGAGGTTGCGTGCGGAGCGCAGCCGATACCCCGCGCTGGCCCGCATGTCGGTGAGCGGCGTGAAGTCTTTCGACAGCGCGTCCTGCACGCGCTGCACCGTGGCCTCGTTCCATGGTTGGCCGAGCATGGCGCGCTCCGCCGCGGAGGCACGCATCACCGTGGCCGCCATGCCACCGAAGGCCAGCCGCGCCTCGCGTACCACCTCGCCATCCAGCGCGATGGCCATGCCTGCCGCCACGGCCGAGATGTCCGAATCGAAGCGCTTGCTGAGCTTGTAGGCCCGCACGCTGCGCTGCATCGCGGCCCGCGGCACCACGATGGCCTGCACGAACTCGCCCGGCTCCAGCCGGTTCTGCATATAGTCCACGTAGAAGCCGTCCAACGGGAGCCGGCGCACGGCATCGCCCCGCCTCAGCTCCAGCGATGCATCCAGCGCCATCAGCACCGGCGCGCTGTCGCCGATGGGCGAGCCGTTGGCGATGTTGCCGCCCATCGTGCCCGCATGTCTTATGGGCTGCGAGGCGAAGCGCAGGCCCATCTCGGTGAGCGAGGGCATGCGCTGCGCCAGGGCTTTCCATGCCGATTCCAACGAGGCCCCGGCGCCGATCCACAAGGCATCGTCACGCTCGTCGATGCGTTTGAGTTCGTCCACCCGACCGAGGTAGATGATCTCCGGCAGCTCGCGCAGCTGCTTGTTCACCCACACGCCGATGTCGGTGCAGCCGGCCAGCAGCCGCGCCTCGGGCCGCGACTCGCGCAGCACGGCCAGCTCTTCCACGGTAGACGGCGAGTGGAAGCGACCGCCGCACAGCGTGGTGCCCGCCCGGCCGATCATGTTCAGCGCCTCGATCACCGGCCGGGTATCGAGCGCGGCTCCCTGCAGCTCGAACATGCGCTGCCCCGCATCGAGGATGGGGCGATACCCCGTGCAGCGACACAGGTTGCCGGCCAGCTCATCGGCCAAGTCCTGCCGCGTGGGCCGTGTGCCTTGCGCCGTGTGCCGTTCATGGCAGGCCCACAGCGACATCGCGAAACCCGGCGTGCAGAAGCCGCATTGCGAGCCGTGACAGTCGACGAGCGCCTGCTGCACGGGATGCAGCGCACCGCCGTTCACACCTTGCAGGTCCTCCACGGTGAACAAGGCCTTGCCGTGCAACGCGGGCACGAACTGCATGCAGGCGTTCACCGTGCGCAGCGTCAGCCCCCGCACAAGCTCCGGTGCATCACAGGGCCCGGGCAATTCGCCGAGCACCACGGTGCACGCGCCGCAGTCGCCTTCATTGCAGCCTTCCTTGGTGCCTGTGAGGCGCGCGTCCTCGCGCAGCCAGTCGAGCACGGTGCGCGTGGGCGGCACGTCGCGCAGCTCGACGATGGCGTCACGGTGGTAGAAGCGGATGGGCTGGAAATCGGTCATGAGGTCGGGGCGACGAGGAAGGGCGCGCATCGCGCACCTTAAACCCGCTCCACTCGTGCGGTGCTGCGCGTATACGATAGCCCCCATCCGGTTGCCGCCATGCGCAGCCGCTGTCCTCCCTTCCACCATTCACCGCTCGCATGACGGCTGCCGCTCCTTCCGTCACGCCCTCGCAGCGCATCGCGTTGCGCGGCGACCTGCTGGATCTTGTCTCCCGGCCCGAGTGGGGTGCCGCGGAATCCCCCGCGGTGCGCTGGCGGCCCGATCACTGGCTGCTTATCGAGGACGGCCGCATCGCCGGTGCGCATCCCGCCGACCAACCGCTCGACAGCACCTGGACGCGCCGCGAGTACCCCGGCCGCCTCATCCTGCCCGGCTTCATCGACACGCATGTCCACAGCCCGCAGCTCGACGTGATCGCCAGCCACGGCGCCGAGCTGCTGGACTGGCTGAACACCTACACCTTCCCCGCCGAGCGCCGCTATGCCGACGCGGTGGAGGCCCGCACGGGGGCGGCGCGTTTCCTCGATGCGCTGCTCGCGCACGGCACCACCAGCGCGGTGGTGTTTCCCACCGTGCACAAGGTCAGCGCCGATACGCTCTTCGCCGCGGCGCAGGAGCGCGGCATGCGGCTCATCACCGGCAAGGTGCTGATGGACCGCCATGCGCCTGACGGGCTGCGCGACGAGGCGCCCGACCGCGGCGCGCGCGACTGCGTGGACCTCATCGACCGCTGGCACGGCGTGGACCGCCTCGGGTATGCGGTCACGGTGCGCTTCGCGGCCACCAGCACGCCCGAGCAGCTGGCGATGGCGGGCCAGCTGTGCACCGCCTATCCCGGCGTGGTCATGCAGACGCACGTGGCCGAAAACCGAGCCGAGGTGAAGTGGGTGCAGGAGCTCTTTCCCGAGGCGCGCAGTTACCTCGATGTGTACGAGCGCGCCGGCCTGCTCAATGCCCGAGGCGTGCTGGCCCACGGCATCTGGCTCGACGAGGCGGACCGCGCGGCACTGCGCGAGGCGGGCGCGCAAATCGCCCACAGCCCGTCGTCGAATCTCTTTTTGGGCAGCGGCCTGTTCGACTGGCGTGCCGCCGACGATGCCGGCGTGGCGGTTAGTGTGGCCACCGATGTCGGTGGGGGCACCAGTCTCTCGATGCAGCGCACGCTGGCCGATGCGTACAAGGTGCAGGCCCTGGCTGGCCAGCGGCTTTCGGCCTGGCGCGCGCTGCATGCCGCCACGCTGGCGCCGGCCGCGGCGCTGGGCTTGTCGGAGGAGATCGGCTCGCTCTCGGCGGGCTGCACGGCCGACGTGTGCGTGTGGGACTGGGCCATCGGTCCCGTGGCAAGGCGGCGCCACGAGCTGGCCCGTGACCTGCACGAGCAGGTGTTCGCGTGGATGACCTTGTCCGACGATCGCAATCTCGTCATGGCCATGGTCCAGGGCGTAATCCGCCATGAGCGCGATGTCTGACGCGCTGCGCCTCGAACTGGTAGGCATCAGCAAGCAGTACCCGGGCGTACGCGCCAACGACGGCGTGAACCTGCGCGTCAAGCCCGGCGAGATTCACGCCGTGCTCGGCGAGAACGGCGCGGGCAAGTCCACGCTGATGAAGATCATCTACGGCGCGGTGCGGCCCGACAAGGGCGAGATCCGCTGGGACGGCCGGCCCGTGGAGATCCGCAACCCGCAGGAGGCGCTGCGGCTGGGCATCAGCATGGTGTTCCAGCACTTCAGCCTGTTCGACACGCTCACCGCGGCCGAGAACGTGTGGCTGGGCTTGGGCAAGGAGTTGTCGCTGGCCGAGGTGACGCAGCGCATCCGCCGCGTGGCGCACGACTACGGGCTCGACGTGGACCCGCTGCGCCCCGTGCACACGCTGTCGGTGGGCGAGCGCCAGCGCGTGGAGATCGTGAGAGCGCTGATGACGCGGCCGCGCCTGCTCATCCTCGACGAGCCCACCTCGGTGCTCACCCCGCAGGCGGTGGAGCGGCTGTTCGCCACGCTGCGCCAGCTGGCGGGCGAGGGCTGCAGCATCCTCTACATCAGCCACAAGCTCGACGAGATCCGCTCGCTGTGCCACCACTGCACGGTGTTGCGCGCGGGCCGGGTCACGGGCGAGGTCGATCCCACGCGGGAGAGCAACGCCAGCCTGTCGCGCCTGATGATCGGCGCCGAGCCCCCGCCGCTGCCCGAGCCGCGCGCGAATCCCGGCGACGTGGTGCTGTCGGTGCGCGAACTCACGCTGCCCCGGCAGGACCGCTACGGCACGAACCTCGACGCGGTGAGCTTCGAGGTGCGTGCCGGCGAGATCGTCGGCATCGCCGGCGTGTCGGGCAACGGGCAGCAGGAGCTGATGGCCGCGCTGTCGGGCGAGGACCCGCGTGCCCCGGCGGATGCGATCCGGTTCTTCGCCCGGCCCATCGGCCGGCTCTCGCCCGCGCAGCGGCGCCGCCGCGGCCTGCACTTCGTGCCTGAGGAGCGGCTGGGTCGCGGTGCGGTGCCGGGCCTGTCGCTCGCGCAGAACACGCTGCTCACGCGCGCGGAAACCGTGGGCCGCTGGGGCTGGATCCGCGTGCGGCCCGTGTTCGCGCTGGCGCGGCATCTCATCGCGCGCTTCCACGTCCAGGCCGCGGGGCCGCAGGCGGCGGCCCGGAGCCTGTCGGGCGGCAACCTGCAGAAGTTCATCGTGGGCCGGGAGATCGACGCGCAGCCCCGGCTGCTCATCGTGTCCCAGCCGACCTGGGGCGTGGACGTCGGCGCGGCGGCGCAGATCCGCGGCGAACTCATCCGGCTGCGCGATGCGGGCTGCGCGCTGCTGGTGGTGAGCGAGGAGCTCGACGAGCTGTTCGAGATCGCCGACCGGCTGCTCGTCATGGCCCAGGGCCGCCTGTCGCCTTCGGTGCCGACGGGGCAGGCCAGCGTGGAGATGATCGGCCAGTGGATGAGCGGGCTGTGGGGCCGGCAGGAACACGCCCTGGCCGATGCCGGGGCATGAAGCATTCGGCGTGAAGACATGCTCAAGCTCGAAGCCCGCCCCGAACCCAGCCGCGTGATGTCAGTGGCCTCGCCGCTGCTCGCGCTGGCGCTCACCACGCTGATCGGCGTGGCGCTCTTTGCCGCGCTGGGCAAGGATCCCGTTCGTGGGCTGCAAGTGTTCTTCGTCGAGCCCCTGAGGAGCGGCTATGCCCTGTCGGAGCTCGCGCTCAAGGCGACGCCGCTGTTGCTGATCGCGCTGGGGCTCGCGGTGTGCTTCCGGTCCAATGTGTGGAACATCGGCGCGGAAGGGCAGTACATCATGGGCGCTGTCGCGGCCGGCGGCGTGGCGATGATGGCCGACGCGCACACCGGCCGGTGGATCGTGGCCGTCATCCTCGTCGCGGGCGTGATGGGCGGCATGCTGTGGGCCGGGATCGTCGCGCTGTTGCGCGACCGGGCGAACGCCAACGAGATCCTGGTGAGCCTCATGCTCGTCTACGTGGCCGACATGGTGCTGAACTACCTCGTCTACGGCCCGTGGAAGGACCCGGCGGGCTACAACTTCCCGCAGACCGTCATGTTCGCGCAGCCGACGCAGGTGCCTCGGCTCGTCGCGGGCTGGCGCGTGCACATCGGCGCGGTGATCGCGCTCGTGAGCGTCGTGCTGTTCTGGGTCTTCCTCTTCCGCCTGTCTGCGGGCTTCCAGCTGCAGGTGGGCGGCCTGGCACCGGCCGCGGCGCGCTACGCGGGCTATTCATCGCGCAAGGCGTTGTGGATGGCGATGCTGTGCTCCGGCGGCATGGCGGGACTGGCGGGCGGGCTGGAAGCCGCCGGCCCGCTGGGACAGCTCACGCCGCATGTGCCCGCGGGCTACGGCTTCGCGGCCATCATCGTCGCCTTCGTCGGCAGGCTGCACCCGGTGGGGGTGGTGTTCTCGGCCGTGCTGATGAGCATGTTCCATATCGGCGGGGAGCTGTCGCAATCGCGCCTGGGGCTGCCCAAGTCGCTCACGGGCGTGTTCCAGGGCCTGCTGCTGTTCACGCTGCTGGCGTGCGACACGCTGATCCATTACCGCGTGAGGTGGCGCACCTTCGGGCCTCGGTCCCTGTTGCGCAGGGAGAGTGCGGGGGCGCACGGTCACCCCACCACCGCCGCACAGGAAAGCCATCAACGAGGTCCTGCCTGATGGACTCTGTTGCCCTGCTCATCGCCGCCACCCTCAACGCCGGCACGGTGCTCGCCTTCGCCGCGCTGGGCCTGCTCATCAACGAGCGCGCCGGCATCGTGAACCTCGGCGCGGAAGGGATGATGCTGGTCGCCGCCATCGCCGGCTTCGCGACCGCGTTCCACACGGGCAGCGACGTGCTCGCCTTCGCTGCGGGTGCCGGTGCCGGCGCGTTGCTCGCCGCGGCCTTCGGCCTGCTCGTGATCTGGCTGAACACCAACCAGTACGCGAGCGGCCTCGCGCTCAGCTTGTTCGGCGCGGGCTTCTCGGCCTTCGTCGGCATCGGCTACACGCAGGCCAAGTTGTCCGAGCGGGTGCATGACCCCGTGCCGGGCCTGAGCGAGCTGCCGTTCGTGGGGCCGGCGCTCTTTCGTCAGCATCCGATGGTGTACGTCGCCATCGTGCTCACCGTCGCGCTCGCGTGGTTCCTCTATCGGTCGCGCCCGGGCCTGGTGCTGCGCGCTGTCGGCGAGTCGCCCGAATCGGCGCACGCGCTGGGCTACCCGGTGCGCCGCATCCGCCTTGCGGCCGTCGTGGCGGGCGGTGCGTTGTGCGGTGTCTCGGGCGCGTACATCTCGGTGATCTACACCCCGCTGTGGGTCGAAGGCATGGTGGCCGGCAAGGGCTGGATCGCGCTGGCACTCACCACCTTCGCCACCTGGCGGCCAGTGCGCGTGCTCCTGGGGGCGTACCTGTTCGGCGGCGTGACCATGCTGCAGTTCCACCTGCAGGGCGAGGGCGTGGAGATCCCGAGCCAGTGGCTCACCATGCTTCCGTATGTGGCGACCATCGTCGTGCTGGTGCTCATCTCGCGCAACGCGGCGTGGATCCGCATCAACATGCCGGCGTCCCTCGGGAAGCCCTTCTTCCCCGGCTCATAATCCCCCGGCCCTGCCTTACATGGAGATCACGCAATGAACCCTTCGAAGCGCTCGATGTTGCGATGGGCCGGCTGGTCGGTGCTGCTTGCCGCGGCGGGCCTGGCAGGCTGCGGCAAGAAGGAGGAAGCCACCGTCTCCACGGCCCCCGCGCCCGCTGCCTACCCCGCCGCTGGCAAGGCCGAGCCGCTGAAGATCGCCTTCGCCTACGTCGGCCCAGTGGGCGACGGTGGCTGGACCTACGCGCATGACCGGGGTCGCAAGGCGGTCGAGCAGGAGTTCGGCGACAAGGTCGTGACCAGCCATGCCGAGAGCGTGCCCGAGGGGCCGGATGCCGAGCGCGTGCTGCGCGACATGGTGGGCCAGGGCAACAAGCTCATCTTCGGCACCACCTTCGGCTACATGGACCACATGCTCAAGGTGGCGAACGATGCGAAGGACGTGAAGTTCGAGCACGCCACCGGCTACAAGACCGCTGAGAACCTGCGCACCTACGACGGCCGCACCTACGAAGGCGCCTACATGGCCGGCGTGATCGCGGGCGGCATGACCAGGACGAACGTGCTGGGCGTGGTCGGCTCCGTGCCCATCCCCGAGGTGGTGCGCAACATCAACAGCTTCACGCTCGGCGCGCAATCGGTGAACCCGAAGATCCGCACCAAGGTCGTGTGGGTGAACAAGTGGTTCGACCCGCCCAAGGAGACCGAGGCCGCGCAGTCGCTGCTCAATGCCGGCGCCGATGTGCTGATGCAGAACACCGATTCCAGCGCCGTGCTGCAGACGGCCGAGAAGGCGGGCAAGTACGCCTTCGGCTGGGACAGCGACATGACCGCCTACGGCCCCAAGGCGCACCTCGCCTCGGCCATCATCAACTGGGGGCCTTACTACATCAAGGCCACGCGCGACGTGCTCGAAGGCACCTGGAAGACCGGCCAGACGTGGTGGGGTGTGAAGGAAGGCACCATCGACCTCGTGTCCATCTCCGACGCCGTGCCCGCGCCGCTCAAGGCCAAGGTCGAGGGCGTGAAGGCGGGCCTGAAGGACGGCAGCTTCGCCATCTGGAAGGGCCCGATCGCCGACAACACTGGCAAGGAAGTTTTGAAGAAGGACCAGGTTGCCGACGACAAATGGCTGGGCGGCATCAACTTCTTCGTGCAGGGCGTTGAAGGCCGCGTGCCCGGCGGCGAGAAGAAGTAGATCCATCCCGCCTCTGCCGCCCGCGGGAGAGGCAGTCCGGCCGCTCCATCACGCATGCCCATGAACTTCGACACCATTCCCCGCGAGCGCCTTCCCGCATTGCTGCGGGCCATGCCCAAGGCCGAGCTGCACATCCACATCGAGGGTTCGCTGGAGCCTGAGCTCATCTTCGAGCTGGCCCGTCGCAATGGCGTGTCGCTCGGCTATTCGAGCGTGGAGGCCTTGCGCGCCGCCTACGCCTTCACCGACCTGCAAAGCTTCCTCGACATCTACTACGCCGGCGCCAGCGTGCTGATTCATGCGCAGGACTTCGAGGACATGGCCATGGCCTACTTCCGCCGAGCACAGGCGGACCACGTCGTGCATGCCGAGCTCTTCTTCGACCCGCAGACGCACACCGCGCGCGGCGTGCCTTTCGAGGCGGTCATCGCCGGCCTGTCACGGGCCTGCGAGCGGGCGCAGCGCGAGCTGGGCATCAGCAGCGCGCTCATCATGTGTTTCCTGCGCCACTTGAGCGCAGAGGAAGCGTTCGCCACGCTGGAGGAGGCCCTTCCGTACCGCGGCCAGTTCATCGGCGTGGGGCTGGACAGCGGCGAGCGCGGCAACCCGCCGGAGAAGTTCGCTCGCGTGTACGCGCGTTGCCGCGAGCTGGGCCTGCGCCTCGTCGCACATGCCGGCGAGGAGGGCCCGGCAGAGTACGTGAGGAACGCGCTCGATGTGCTGCACGTCGAGCGCATCGATCACGGCGTGCGCAGCGTCGAGGACCCGGCGCTCATGCAGCGCCTGGCACGCGATCGCGTGCCGCTCACCGTGTGCCCGCTGTCGAACGTGAAGCTGTGCGTGTTCAAGGCCATGCGCGATCACAACCTCGCGGCGCTGCTCGATGCCGGCATCGTGGCCACCGTGAACTCCGACGACCCCGCGTATTTCGGCGGCTACATCAACGACAACTTCCTGGCTGCATTCAAGGCGCTGCCTCAGCTCACCGCGCGGCATGCCCACCGACTGGCGGCCAACAGCTTCGAAGCGAGCTTCGCCGCGCAGGCCGACAAGCAACGTTGGCGCGAGCAGCTGGACTCGGTATTCGCTGCCTGACGCTCCCCCTGCGGGAGGATTGCCGGCGGCTGCGGACATCGGCTCCAATCCCCGGCGACGACGCCGCCGTGGCGGCGCGCTGGGAGGAGAAGCACCGATGACCATCGCATGGCCGCCCCATGCCCCACAGCGCCTGGACGAAGCTGCGCGGCTCTATCGCCTCACAGGTGCAGGCGAGCTGGCGCATCTCGCCGTCGAGGCCTGGAGCCTGAAGGAGTCGCTGAGCACGCCCTGGGAGCTGCAGGTCGCCGCGCTGTCGCCGCGCGCCGGCCTGGACCTCCATGCCATGCTCGGCCGCCGCCTCGACCTGCACACCCGCCTGGCCGACGGCCGCGAGCACACCCCAATGGCCTCGTCATGAGCGCGCGCGCCGCCGAGGCGGACGGTGGCCTGGCGCGGTACAGCACTGCTCGTGCAGCCCTGGCCCGCTCTGCTGGCCGGCACCCGTCGCAGCCGCGTCTGGCAGGATCGCTCGCTCATCGACATCGTCGAGAGCGTGTTTCCCGAACAGGCCGCGGGAACCGGCCTCACGATGATCGCGGCGCAACGCGATGTGCAGGTGCAGCCTCCCGGCCGCATGCAGGTGGCCGCGAAGGATCAGGTGGTCGTGCAGAGCGCGAACTCACACATCGACTGGGCCGCAGCCAGGAAGATCACCCTGGCCATGGCCGGCGGGGCCAGCCTCGTGATCGGCGGCGGTGACATCGTCGCGCAGTGCCCGGGGACGCTGACGGTGCGGGCGGGGATGAAGTCGTTCCTGGGGCCGCAGGGTCAGCCGTATGCCATGCCGCAAATGCCAGCCAGTGTTCATGTGTGCAAGGAATGTTTGCTCAACGCCTTGAGGGCGGGCTCTGCGCTGGCGGTGGTCTAGTGGAACAGGTGTACTACGCCATCGACCCGTGCGATCGGGGTGAAACGGTCGAGGTGCTTCAGACTTGTTTCGACCGCAGCCCCGCAGGCGTCCACTGGTTCGCCCTGGTGGATCTGGCTTTCGTCACGGAGAGTCCATCTGACCTGCGCTCGTTCGGGCAGTTTGCGCCGGCACCGTTGTTCATCGAGCCCCCGCTGGACAAGCTGGCAGACGCCTCGCCCGCGTTGATCTCGCTCGCTGACGAGCCCGGGGTTCGCACCGCACAGACTTCGCGGCTCTTGCGGCTCACGCACGGCATGCCCATGCTGGGCTTCATAGGCACGCGCCGCGACCGCGAGGAGCAGATTGCTGCTTGGCAGCCGTATGTCCATCCGCGATGCGTGGACGAGCAACGCGTCGTCTTGCGATTCGCCGACACGCGCGTGGCCGCCGGGCTGCACGAGACGCTTTCGGCCGAACATTGGCGAGGCCTCGTTGCGGGACTGCAAAGCTGGCTGATCGTCGGACGCGAAGGCGCGGTGATCCCGCTCATCGATGAGTCCACGGCAGCCGGGCCCTTGCCGGCATGCGAACCGGTCTGCCTGAGCGCGCAGGAGCTAGGCGCGCTCATGGCGTGGGGCGAGCCCGATGCCGTGATCGCTGCGCTGCACAGGCAAGCCGCCGAGCTGCTTCCTCAGGCAGGCCGCGCCCAACTGCATTCGCTCATGGCCCAAGCGTGCCGGCTGGCGCGCAAGGCCGGGATCGGCAGTTTCGAAGACCTCGTTGATCTGGCGCACGCCGTGGTTCTGACCGGCGGTGCCGTGCTGACAAACCCGCGGCTCAAGCCACTGCTGGCTGAACGGCGCATGCGCGGACAACTCGCCAGCGCGTTACTGGACTTGCTTCCCCAGGCGTGAATTCCAAACATGAAGACCTGTTTTTCAATTAGTCCCGTCCTGAAGGCCTCGCTCATCGGCACGTTAATTCTCACTGGCTGTCAGCCTCAGACGACCAGCATTAGTTACCTTGCGGTCAATCACACAGACAAGGAGATTGAGGCGGTATTTGTCAACGGTGAGGGAGGGGTTCTGAATGTGCCTGCGAAGGGCGGCGGAGGCGGGCAAATCTGCTGCGTGATCTTGCCGCGAAAATGGCGTCCCGGACTCACTGCAACCATCAAGTGGGAGCCTTTAAGCCAGTACAAGCGCGATACCAGAGGGGCTTTGGTTATGCAGGATGGGGCGCCTGTCGTAATTCGTTCGCCCTACAAAGAAAAAACCGTCGAAATTCCCGAGTACACGGAGAAAGACCTGGGCCACTTTGACATCCACTTTCTGCCGAACGACGAGGTGCTGGTCAAAGTGAGCTTCAACTACCCCGAGCACCCGGATTACGTACCCGCCTACCCTGAGGAGAAAAAGCGCTGACCATGGCAACCATTTCCGCATCTCCGTTTCCAGAGAATGGTCGGCGTCAGCTCTCTCCCAGGGAGTACATGCAGCGCGCGAGGGCACTTGCCTGCACCTTGCCGGAAGACAACCGGCCGACGTGCTCGGGGCAGGTTTTCGTGGGGATCTTCTTTGACGGCACCGGCAACAACATGAAGGCGGACTACGACACGCCGCCACCCGAGAGGCGAAAACATACCAACGTCGTCAAGCTGTTTCAAACCTTCCCGGACGAACCGAAGAGAGGGTACCTGCGTCACTACATTCCCGGGGTCGGCACACCGTTCCCGGAGATCGGGGAGACTTCACCAAGTTCATTTGGGTCTGCGGCGGCCAAGAACGGCGAGAAGCGGATCGTGTGGGGACACCTGCAACTCCTGAATGCGCCGCATCGCTACGTTTACACGGCTCCCCTTCTGGCCGATGAGCATGCGCGCACGATCATCGACAACATCACCAGTACCACGGACCCTGGCGCAATGCGGCGGCTGGTTCTCAAGACCTGGCAAGACAAGCTTCAAGCGGCAGTGAAAGGCAAGAAGCCCCGCGTCGAGCAGATCAACCTGTCGGTCTTCGGTTTTTCGCGTGGCGCGGCGCAGGCGCGCACCTTCGTCAACTGGCTGTACGAGGTCTGCAAGCAGGAGGACGGCGGCTGGATGTTCGCGGGCATCCCGATCCGCACACAGTTCCTGGGCATCTTCGATACCGTGGCATCGGTGGGCTTGGCGAACCTGATGGATGACGGTGTGCTGGCCGGGCACCAGTCGTGGGCAGACGACACGCAGGAGATCCATCCCGCAGTCGAGCAATGCGTTCACTTCGTGGCCGGGCATGAGGTTCGCGCCTGCTTCCCGCTCGACTCGGTGCGCGTGAAGAACACCTACCCGCCCAATGCCATCGAGGTGATGTATCCAGGCTCGCATTCCGATGTCGGCGGCGGATATGCACCCGGTGATCTGGGGGTGGCGCTCACGCCCGACGCCAGCATGAGCGTCATCCCGGGCGCCAATATGCATCACGAGGCTCGCAAGGCGGGTGTGCCTCTCCAAAGCCTTGACTTGCTGACCCCAGCCGTGCGGGAGAGCCTCACGCCCAAGGAGGCGGTGGTGCGTGACTTCAACGCCTACCTGCGCGACGCCGACATCAAACCGGGCCCGGTGGAGGAGATGCACCGCCAGCACATGACGCGCTCAGTACGT
>CBINBY010000101.1:0-15958 GCA_966248995.1 uncultured Burkholderiales bacterium
GCCGTCTAGCTGCGTGCCCTTGAGCACCTGCAGGGCATGGCGCCCTTCCTTGTTGGTGATGCACGCCAGGCGCAGCCCGGCATCGCGCAGTCGCTGCAGCGTGTGGACGCAACCGGCATACGGCTGGGCGAGCGTGCCCGCGACGGCCGCGTAGTGCCGCTCGAAGGCCGCCAGCACCTCTTCGGTTTGCAGCAGGGCGGCGCGCATGGGACGCTCCAGCAGCACGTGTGCGAGCAAGGTGAGCATCAGCTTGCGCGCGCCGCCGCCGATGAGCCGGGTGATGAGCGACTGCGGCTGTGCCGGCACGCCGAACTCGGCCAGCGCGAGGTTGACGGCCTGGGCGATCTCGCCGGCCGTGTCGACGAGCGTGCCGTCCAGGTCGAAGCTGAGGGCGGTGTAGCGCACGGAGGGTCCTCTCTGCTAGTTGTTGAGCTGAGTGTCGAGCTGCGCCAGCACCAGGCGGGCCAGATGCTCGGCCGTGAATCCGAAGTGCCGGAACAGGTCGGACGCGGGTGCCGACTCGCCGAACGTGTCGAGCCCCAGGACCGCGGCGCAGCCGTAGTGTCCCCAGAAGCGCGACACGCCCGCCTCGACCGCGATGCGCGGCACCCCTGCGCCCAGCACACTGCGTCGATAGCTTGCGTCCTGCCGGTCGAACACCGTGGTGGATGGCAGCGACACCACGCGCACCCCGACGCCCTGCCCGTCGAGCAACTGCTGTGCCTGCATGGCCAGCGCCAGCTCCGAGCCGGTGGCCAGCAGCACGGCCCGGGGATCGACGCGGTCGCTCAGCACGTAGCCGCCGCACCGGATGTCCTGCATCTGTTGCGGCGTGCGCGGTTGCACCGGCAGGTTTTGCCGGGACAGCAGCAGCGCGGTGGGCCGGTCGGCGGCTTCGACCGCACAGGTCCAGGCCACGGCGGTCTCGGCGGCATCGCCGGGGCGCCAGACGTCGAGGTTGGGAATCATGCGCAGCGCCGCCGCGTGCTCGACCGGCTGGTGCGTCGGGCCGTCCTCGCCCAGGCCGATGCTGTCGTGCGTGAACACGTGGATCACCCGCTGCTTCATCAGCGCCGCCATGCGAATGGCGTTGCGGCTGTAGTCGCTGAAGGCGAGGAAGGTGCCGCCGTAGGGGATGAAGCCGTCGTGCAGCGCCATGCCGTTCATGATGGCCGCCATGCCGAACTCGCGCACGCCGTAGTTGATGTGGCGCCCGCCGGCTTGGCCGCCGCGCACCGCGCCGCAGCCGGGGAAGTCGGTGAGGTTGGAGCCGGTGAGGTCGGCCGAGCCGCCGATGAGCTCGGGCAGGGCGGTGGCAAGCAGGGCGATCGCCTTCTGCGAGGCCTTGCGCGTGGCCATGGCGTCTCTGGTCTGGGTGAAGGCCGCCATCACCTCGTGCAGCGTCTGCGACCAGTGCGCTGGCAATTCGCCGGCGAGCCGGCGCTCGAACTCCGCGGCGGCGCCGGGGTGGGCCTGGCGATAGCGCTCGAACAGCTCGTTCCAGCCGGCTTCTTGCCGGGCACCTTCGGCGCGGGCGTCCCATGCAGTGCGCAGCTCCTGAGGAATCTCGAAGGGGGCGTGCGGCCAGTCCAGTGCAGCCCGTGTGCGCGCCACCTCCTCGGCACCGAGCGCCTCGCCATGCGCCTTGGCGGTGCCCGCGCGCTGAGGCGCACCCTTGCCGATGACGGTCTTGCAGATCACGAGGCTGGGCGCCGCGCTGTTCGTGCGTGCGCGGGCGATGGCCGCATCGACATCGTCCACATCGTGGCCGTCCACCGGACCGATCACGTTCCAGCCGTAGGCGTGGAAGCGCTGCGCGGTGTCGTCGGCGAACCAAGGGGTGACCGGGCCGTCGATGGAGATGCCGTTGTCGTCGTACAGGGCGATGAGCTTGTTCAGCTTCAGCGCACCGGCGAGCGAGCAGACCTCGTGGCTGATGCCTTCCATCATGCAGCCGTCGCCGAGGAACACATACGTGTGGTGGTCGACGATGCGAAATCCCAGGCGGTTGAACTCGTCGGCGAGCAGCTTCTCGGCGAGCGCCAGGCCGACGGCATTCGCCAGCCCCTGGCCGAGCGGGCCGGTCGTGGTTTCCACGCCGGGGGTGAGCCCGGCCTCCGGGTGGCCGGGCGTGCGGCTGTGCAGCTGCCGGAAGCGGCGCAGCTCGCCGATGGGCAGGTCGTAGCCGGTGAGGTGGAGCAGCGCGTAGAGCAGCATGGAGCCGTGGCCGTTGCTCAGCACGAAGCGGTCGCGGTCGGCCCAGCGAGGGTTGGCGGGGTTGTGCCTGAGGTGCCGGTGCCACAGCGCCACGGCGATGTCCGCCATGCCCATGGGTGCGCCGGGATGGCCGCTCGCGGCCTGTTCGACGGCATCGACGGCCAGCATGCGCAGGGCGTGGGCCATGCGGGCGGGAGGCACGAGGAGCTGGGTGCCGGAGTGGGGCAGGTCGGCTTCCAGTGCGGCTTTCATCGGCAGAATCCTACTGGTGTCATGGGTGAGGCCATGTGATTCCAGCCACGCCCCGTCAACCCGCGCGCCGCTTCTGATCCATCAGGCGCAGGATCATCGGCGTGAAGATGAACTGCATCGCCAGGCCCATCTTTCCGCCCGGAACCACGATGTTGTTCGGCCGGCTCATCCACGAGTTCTGCAGCATGGACAGCAGGTACTGGAAGTCGATGCCCTTCGGATTGGCGAAGCGGATCACCACCATGCTTTCGTCGGCGGTGGGGATGTCCTTGGAGATGAACGGGTTGGAGGTGTCCACCGTCGGCACGCGCTGGAAGTTGACGTGCGTGCGGCTGAACTGCGGGCAGATGTAGTTCACGTAGTCCGGCATGCGGCGCAGGATGGTGTCGACCACCGCCTCCTGGCTGTAGCCGCGCATGGTCTGGTCGCGGTGCAGCTTCTGGATCCACTCCAGGTTGATGATCGGCACCACGCCCACCAGCAGGTCCACGTGCCGCGCCACGTTCGCGTCGGGGCCCACGTAGCCGCCGTGCAGTCCCTCGTAGAAGAGCAGGTCGGAGTCGGGCTCCACGTCCTGCCAGGGCGTGAAGGTGCCGGGCGCCCGGGCGAACTCGGCGGCCTCGGCGTCGTCATGGATGTACTTGCGCACGCGGCCCGTGCCCGTTTCGCCGTATTGCAGGAAGAGGCCCTCCAGCTCCGCCAGCAGGTTGGCCTCGGGGCCGAAATGGCTGATCGTGCCTTCGGTGGTGGCCTGCGCCGCCTTCATGCGCTCGCGCATCTCGAGGCGGTCATACCGGTGGAAGGAATCGCCTTCCACGATGCGGGCATCGATGTTCTCGCGCCGGAAGATGTGCGCGAAGCTCTGCATCACGGTGGTCGTGCCGGCGCCGGACGAGCCGGTGACCGCGATGATGGGGTGTCGGGTCGACATGATCGGGACTCCTCGGATCGATATCGATCAGTGCGTGAACTCGGGTCTGAACAGCGAGCGTTCGTGGAACAGGGGCGATTCGAACGGGCGGTCGGTGCCCGCGTCGAACTCCGCGTGGTAGCGCTCGATGCGATGCACTTCGTCGCGCGAGCCCAGGATCACCGGCACGCGCTGGTGCAGGCCTTCGGGAGTCACGTCGAGGATGCGCTGGCGGCCGGTGCTGGAGCTGCCGCCGGCCTGCTCGACGAGCATGCTGATGGGGTTGGCCTCGTACAGCAGGCGCAGCCGCCCGGGCTTCGCGGTGTCGCGCGTGTCCCGGGGGTACATGAACACGCCGCCGCGCACGAGGATGCGATGCACCTCGGCCACCATCGAGGCGATCCAGCGCATGTTGAAGTCGCGCTCGCGCACGCCGGCGCGGCCGGCCTGGCACTCGGTGACGTAGCGGTGCACGGGCGATTCCCAGAAGCGTGCGTTGCTCGCGTTGATCGCAAACTCGCTGGTTTGCGCGGGGATCGCGAGATTGGGATGCGTGAGGATGAAGTTGCCGATCTCGCGGTCCAGCGTGAAGCCGTGCGTGCCCTTGCCGACGGTGAGCACCAGCATGGTCGCGGGCCCGTAGATGGCGTAGCCCGCCGCCACCTGGCGATGGCCGGGCTGCAGGAAGTCCTCCACCTCGGGCGCCTCCACGCGGGGATGCACGAGCACGGAGAAGATCGTGCCCACCGAGACGTTCACATCGGTGTTGGAAGAACCGTCCAGCGGGTCGAAGACGAGCAGGTAGCGCCCGCGCTTGTATTCGGGCGGCACGGGGTAGGGCGATTCCAGCTCCTCCGAAGCCATGCCGGCGACCAGCCCGCCCCATTCGCAGCTGCGGATCATCACGTCGTTGGACAGCACGTCCAGCTGCTTCTGCGTTTCGCCCTGCACGTTGCGGCTGTCGAGCTCGCCGAGCACGCCGCCGAGCGCGCCCTTGGCCGTCATCGCGGCAATCGCCTTCACGGCGGCGGCCACGTCGACCAGCAGCGCACCCAGGTCGCTGGCGCCTTCGATGTCGCGCAGCTGCTGGATGAGGAACTTGGACAAGGTCGTGCGGCCGAGATGCATGGTCGTCTCCTACTCAGTGTGGTGTCGTTCAACGTGGTGTCGTGGTCGTGGCCGGCGTGGCGAACAGCCGGCTGGCGCGGATGTCGGGCTCCGCGATGGTGGTGAGGTCTTCGCGGCCCAGCTCGCGGTCGCGCTCGGCGAACAGCCGGCTGGCCTGCCGCAGCCGCGCACGGTCGAGCGCATTGCGCACGCTGCGTGCGTTGGCGAAGTGCGGCGCCGCGATGCGCCGCGCGAGGTAGTCGGCGAACGCCTCGCGCGCGCCAGCGCCGAAACGGTAGTTCTGCTGGGCGAGCATGAGCTCGGAGATGCGCATCAGCTCGTCGTGCGCGTAGTCTGGGAAGTCGAGGTGGTGCGCGATTCGCGAACTCATGCCGGGGTTGGACTTAAAGAAGGTGTCCATGCGGTCCTTGTAGCCGGCGAGGATCACGACCAGGTCGTCGCGCTGGTTCTCCATCACCTGCAGCAGGATCTCGATGGCCTCCTGCCCGTAGTCGCGCTCGTTCTCGGGACGATAGAGGTAGTAGGCCTCGTCGATGAAGAGCACGCCGCCCATCGCCTTCTTGAGCACCTCGCGCGTCTTGGGCGCCGTGTGGCCGATGTACTGGCCGACGAGGTCGTCGCGCGTCACGGCCACGAGGTGGCCTTTGCGCACATAGCCCAGGCGGTGCAGGATCTCGGCCATGCGCATGGCCACGGTGGTCTTGCCCGTGCCGGGGTTGCCGGTGAAGCTCATGTGCAGCGAGGGCGTCTGCGCGGCCAGGCCGTGGTTCATGCGCAGCTTGTCGATGACCAGCAGCGCCGCGATGTCGCGGATGCGCTGCTTCACCGGCGCCAGGCCCACGAGGTCGCGGTCGAGCTCGTCGAACACCGATTCGACCTGGCTTTGAGCCAGCACCTCGGCCACGGTGCGCGGCACGGGGGCCGTGTTCGCGGCCTCCGGTGCTGCTGCGGGAGAGGCCTCCTGTGCCACGCCGGGGATGCGGTACTGCGGCACGCTCACTGCACTACCTTGCGCGCTCATGCCACCTCCTCCAGGGCCGGGGCGCCGAGCTCGGTGCGCATCGCATCGATGACGGCACGGTAGTCGGGCCGACCGAAGATGGCGCTGCCGGCGACGAAGGTGTCGGCGCCCGCATCGGCCACCTGCCGGATGTTGTCGACCTTGATGCCGCCGTCCACTTCGAGCCGGATGTCGCGGCCGCTCTGGTCGATGATGCGGCGGGCCGCATCGATCTTGCGCAGCGCACTTGGAATGAAGCCTTGCCCGCCGAAGCCGGGGTTCACGCTCATGATGAGCACGAGGTCGACCTTGTCGATCACCCACTCCAGCACGTCCAGTGGTGTGGCGGGGTTGAAGGCCAGGCCGGCCTGGCAGCCTTCTCCGATGATGAGCTGCAGCGTGCGATCTACATGTGTGCTCGCCTCGGGATGGAAGCTCACGAGGTCGGCGCCCGAGCGTGCGAAGGCCTGGGCGAGCGCATCGACGGGCTGCACCATGAGGTGCACGTCCATCGGTACCCTGCGGCCGTCAACGCGCACCGCATGCTTCGCGCAGGCCTCGCACACCATGGGCCCCACCGAGAGGTTGGGCACGTAGTGGTTGTCCATCACGTCGAAGTGAATCCAGTCGGCGCCGGCCGCGATGACGCGAGCCATCTCCTCGCCCAAGCGGGAGAAGTCCGCGGACAACAGGCTGGGGGCGATGCGGTAAGTGCGCGGCATGGCAACCTCCTTTCGGCTGCGGGTGGCGCAAGAGTGGAGCGAGACGGGCGGGAGAACGTCAGGGGAGAACGTCAGTACCGCTCGCCCTCCGGCCTGGCGGCGCTGTAGCTGCGAGTGGCGTAGTGCATGGTGCGCCCCTTCGCCTCCTGGCGCTCCAGCACGAACCCGGGCTCCTGGAGCGGTCGGTTCACGATGAAGCTCATCGCGATGGATTCCACTCCGCGCGTGGAGTCGAAGGCCATCAGGCGGATGTAGTGCTGGGGAAAGGCCTTGCGGCAGCCGGTCAGCTCCAGCATCACGCCGGCCGCGTCCTTGAGGTCGAACATCGGCAGGCCGTACATCTCCCAGTAGGTGTTGCGCGGGTGTGGGTCGTCGGTGTACTCCACGGACCACGCGTAGCCCTTGCCGAGGCCGTACTCGATCTGCATGCGGATCTCGTCGTCGGTGAGGTCCGGCAGGAAGCTGAACTGGCCCTGGGTGATGCGGCCGGTGGGGTTGGTCATCATGGCGAGGCTCTCCTGTTCACACGGCCGCGGACGCGGTGACGGCGTAGTCGCTGGTGTCGGTGGGCGTGTAGTTGAAGGTGATGTCGCCCCAGGTATCGAGCGCGGCCTTCAGTGGCCCGCAGTGCTGGGCGGCCTTGCGCAGGATGGTGGGGCCTTCCTCCAGCAGGTTGCGCCCCTCGTTGCGCGCCTTGACCATGCATTCCAGGGCCACGCGGTTGGCGACGGCACCGGCCTGGATGCCCTGCGGATGGCCGATGGTGCCGCCGCCGAACTGCAGGATCACGTCGTCGCCGAAGAGGTCGAGCAGCTGGTGCATCTGCCCGGCGTGGATGCCACCTGAGGCCACGGGCATCACCTTGCGGATGTCGACCCAGTCCTGGTCGAAGTGCAGGCCGCGAGGCAGGTCGGTGCGCGTGTAGCTGTCGCGGCACACGTGGTAGTAGCCCTGCACGGTCATCGGGTCGCCTTCGAGCTTGCCCACCGCGGTGCCGGCGTGCAGGTGGTCGCAGCCCGCCAGGCGCAGCCACTTGGCGATCACGCGGAAGCTCACGCCGTGGTTCTTCTGCCGCGTGTAGGTGCCGTGGCCCGCGCGGTGCATGTGCATGATCATGTCGTTGCGCCGGCACCATTCGGCCATCGACTGGATGGCGGTCCAGCCGATCACCAGGTCGACCATGACGATCACCGAACCCAGTTCCTTGGCGAACTCCGCACGCTCATACATCTGCTCCATCGTGCCGGCGGTCACGTTGAGGTAGCTGCCCTTGACCTCGCCGGTGGCCGCGCTCGCCTTGTTCACTGCGTCCATCACGAAGAGGAACCTGTCGCGCCAGTGCATGAAGGGCTGCGAGTTGATGTTCTCGTCGTCCTTCAGGAAATCGAGCCCGCCCTTGAGGCCTTCGTACACCACGCGGCCGTAGTTGCGGCCCGACAGGCCGAGCTTGGGCTTGGTGGTGGCGCCCAGCAGCGGGCGGCCGAACTTGTCGAGCCGCTCGCGCTCGACGATGAGCCCCGTGGGCGGGCCCTTGAAGGTCTTGACGTAGGCCACCGGGATGCGGATGTCCTCCAGGCGCGCGGCCTTCAGCGGCTTGAAGCTGAACACGTTGCCGATGAGGCTGGCCGTCATGTTGGCGATCGAGCCTTCCTCGAAGAGGATGAGGTCGTAGGCCACATACGCGAAGTACTGGCCCGGGTTGTTGGGCACCGGAACGACCTTGTAGGCCTTGGCGCGGTAGCTGTCGCAGGCGGTGAGGCGGTCGGTCCAGACCACGGTCCACGTGGCCGTGGAAGACTCGCCCGCCACCGCGGCCGCGGCCTCCTCGGGCTCCACGCCTTCCTGCGGCGTGATGCGGAACAGGCAGACCACATCCGTGTCCTTGGGCGCGTAATCGGGCATCCAGTAGCCCATCTGCCGGTACTTGAGGACGCCGGCGCTGTAGCGCTTCTTCGCGTCCGTGATGACGCCATGCTCGACGGGCTTGTTCACTGTCGACTCCTTGGATGGGACTGGCATTGACGCCTCGGTGCAGGGATCGTAGGTTTCGCCTCCAGTAAGGGGAATTCAGATGTTTTTGCCTTGCAGTTCAGGTTTGTCTGAATGAAGAACGTCACCTTCCGGCAATTGCGGGTTTTTGTAGAAGTTGCGCGCAAGCTCAGCTTCGTGCGTGCCGCCGAAAGCCTGCACCTGACGCCGCCGGCGGTGACCATGCAGGTCAAGGAGCTCGAATCGCAGGTCGGTCTGCCGCTGTTCGAGCGGCAGGGGCGGCAGATCTCGCTGACCACCGCGGGCGAATACTTCCTGGTCTATGCCAAGCGCCTCATCGGCACGCTGAAAGACGCCGACGACGCCATGGCGCGCTTCAAGAGCCTGGAGGCCGGCGTGCTCTCCGTCGGGCTGGTCAGCACCGCGAAGTACTTCGTGCCGCACCTGCTGGCGAGCTTTCGCAAGGAGCACCCCGGCGTGGACGTGCAGCTGCAGGTATCGGCCAACCGCAAGCAACTCGTGGAGATGCTCTACGCGAACGAGGTGGATCTGGCCGTCATGGGCCGACCGCCGCGAGAGATGGCGACGAGGGCCGAGTCCTTCGGCGCGCATCCCCTCGTGTTCATCTGCCCACCGGGGCATCCCCTGTTGCGGCTGGAGCGGCCGACGGTCGAGGCGCTGGAGCCTTATCAGTTCCTCGTGCGCGAGCCTGAATCAGGCACGCGCAACGCGATGGACATCTTCTTCCGCGATCACCGCATCGAACCGCGCATCGCCATGGAGATGACGAGCAATGAGACCATCAAGCAGTCCGTGATGGCAGGCATCGGCATCAGCTTCGTGTCGCTGCACACGATCGGGCTGGAAGTGCGCAGCGGGTTGCTGCATGTCGTACCGGTGGCCGGCACGCCGGTCATCCGCATGTGGAACCTGGTCCATCTCCTGTCGAAGGTACTCTCGCCGGCGGCCGAGGCTTTTCGCTACTTCGTGCTGGAGGAAGGGGAGGCGTGGCTGGTGCGGCACGACGAGCCGCTGCTCAAGGACTTTCCGAAGTGATCGCGTGCGCATAGCGATCTCCGCTTGAGCCTTGCATCCACATAGGCACACCCCCTGAGTAAGGTACCCGTAGACCGGGCGAGAGGCTGAAATGGGTATGGCCCTTGCCCGCTGTGTCGCGCCGTCGTGTGCGGCCGATGCCGTCGGCCGAAGCCCTCGAAGGGCCAGCCACCAAGCGACCCAGGCCGCTCGCCGCATCTGGCGGCTTGGTGTCTCTTGCCCAGCAGCCCATCGAGAGGTACTCATCATGAAGCTCAGAGTGCACCCGACCGCGCTCGCGGTCCTCCAAATGGCTGTCCTCACTGCAGCCGGATGCGGTGGTGGCGGCTCGGTAGACATCGACGGCGCCCCAGACGCTGCACAGCACCAGGTGCCGCGCGACGAGAGCGGCAACGGCATGGCGAGTGGCGTCGCGGACGCCGCCACGCCGACCGAAGGCAACGCGGCGACAGGCATGGCGACCGAGCCCCGTATGCGCACCGTTGCGGCGGCAACGATAGTGACCGTGCCCTACAGCATTCCGACGGCCGGCCGCGCGATCGCCATCGGCACCAACGTGGCCGGCAGCGTCAGGCCCGCGGAGATCGGCGACTTCAACTGGGCCTACTCGCTGTTCAACTCGTATGGCACGGGGACCTTCGTGCCCGACTACTCGGCCGCGGGTGCGTTCGTCCTCGCCGCCACCGGCGGGCACGGCGTTGCCCCGAACGTCGATGCGGTCGTGTTCGACTTTGCCGATGCCACCTGGAAGCGTATCCGCAACGCCAACGGTGTTGCTCCTCGGGAGCTCGACTACACGCCGTCCCAGACCACCGGCTAGCCGCACTTCGAGATCAAGGGCGCGAGGTCGCGCCAGATCCCGTCGCCGCCGCATCTGTACGGGCTCGCCACCTACATCCCCGCTGCCCGGGGCGGCGGCTCGCGGGGTAGCTACCTGAAGATGGGCAGCCCGGCCGTGACCACGTCGTCGTACCAGGGGGGAGGCATCCACAAGATGGATTTGGCCACCGGCTTGTGGACCCGCGTGACCAGCGACACCCTCTACTTCTCGTACAACTACGAAGCGACCACGGTGTTCGACCCAGTGGCCGGGCGCTATTACTTCATGCCTGACGGCATACACGCATTCACCTCGCTGCAGTACCTGGACCTCGCCGACAAGCGGGTCAAGAACACACCCAGCTACGCATGGCCCGCGCAGATGGACGCGAACTACCAGACCACGTTCCTGGATCCGGTGCGGCGCCTCATCGTGGCGCAACGCCCCGGCTACCCGCTGCGCGCCCTGGACCTCAACAACATCGGCGCGGGCTGGCGGGTGCTCAACACCTCCGGCAACCAGCCGGGCGAGGCGAACCGCTGGGCACACTATCCCGAGGACGGCCGCTTCTACACGCGCACCAACAACAGCGGCCAGACGCTGTACCGGCTGACTCCGCCGGCCGACTGGAAGAACGGCACTTGGACCATCGACACGGTGACGGTCTCGGGCGCCACCCTGCCCAACTACACCACCACCGGCGGCACGACGCGCCACTACGGCAAGTTCTTCTACGTGCCGGCGATCAAGTCGTTCGCCTGGATCTCGGGCGAATCGGCCCAGGTGGTCATCCTCAAGCCGCCCGGTGCCGACACGGTGTCCGCACCCACCGAGAGCCCCGGCACGCCAGACTCCACGCAGACATGGACGAAGATCGCCAACGAGGGCGAAACCTTCACCCTCAGCACGACCAAGACCGTGCGCTACGGTTCCGGCACGAACTGGGTACAGAAGACGCTGAGCGGAACGGTGTCCTGCACCAATGGCTTCTTTGGAAGCGATCCGGCCTACGGGGTCGTCAAGGAGTGCGACGTGCTCAACGGATGACGATGCGCCAGGCGGCGGCACGTGCGTTCCATGCTCGCGCGGCCGCCGTCGCGCCGGCGAGCGTTCCCGTCATGCATCGGCCGGCAGCCAGCTCTCGGGCACGGACGTGATGGCGTGCAGGTGGGATTGATTCGTGAGGCAGCGGTCGGTGCACGCCGACAGGTCGTCCAGCATGTCGCGGCATACGCGCGTCAGCCCCGACAACGCAGCCTCCAGTGCCGCGGCGTTGCCGCTGCTCCAGGTGCCGACCCGCTCGATCTCACGCACCACCGGATCGGTGCCAAGGCCGTCGCCGTGGATGCGCTTGCAGCTGCTGACGGGGTCGTAGGCCAGGCCGAGCTGGGTGAGACGAATCGCGAGCGCGACGGCGGTCAGGCTGGCCAGCACGTGCCGCGCGGCGAACAGCTCCTTGCGCGCCAGGTGACGGCATACCGACATGTGCGTGTAGGCCACATCGAACTGCGCCTTCGCGATGAGCACCGATCGATCGAGCTGCTGGGCCACGCGCGCCTGCAGGGCCTTCACGTGCGAGGCTCCCCACAGCGGCGTCCACGAGAGCACGCGCTCGGCGACCGGCACCGTGTCCACGGTGTTCGCGTAGATCTCGACCGAGAACCCATCCTCGTAGAGAAAGCTGGTGCGACACCCGAAGCCTTCTTTCCACGACGGGCCGCCCACGAGGCACACCGGCTCGCGCAGCAGGGGCTCGAGCCGGTGCCTGAGGCCTCGGCTGATTTCGAACAAGGGCCCCCTGTCCAGGAGCATCACCAGATCAAGGTCGGACTGATCGTCGTCCAGGCTCGCCGAGCGCGAACCGCACACCGCCATGGCGATGACGGCCGGCACCTCGCGCTGGACGAGGTCGGAGATGGAATGTGCAAGAGCGGCCCGGGTTCTCATGGCGACGTACCGACGCGTACGAGGCGCCGGCCATGCCGACGCCTTGCGCACGCTATGCCGCTCAGGAGAGGCCGACGAGTGCCGCGCGATGCAGCGAGTGGAGGACCAGAGGCGCCGGACGGATGCGACCGGGCCGCGGCCTGAGGCCGTCAGTGAACGAGGATGACACGACTACTCCCTGTGCACTTGCCACTTGTGAGGCGACTATAAGGACGGCTCAGAACTCCATGTGCCAGTGCGTGTATCTGATGGCAACCTGGTTGGCTGGTGCGCTCGCTATTGCAGGCGACCGGGGCGTGGCGTTCGATCGAAAACGAACAACGTGATAGGAATGGAGCCGCTCGTCAGGTTTCTGGTGGAATGCTTTGAAGATCACTCTTCGCCTCCCGCAACACTGCCTCGTGAGCTGCACGGACGAGGACAAGCGATTCAGAGACATAGTCTGCCGCACATGCGCTGAACTCGGCGATATTCCACTGCTCATGAAGCAGCCTCTCTATGGACTCGATTGCACTCCGGGAAAGAAAAACAGAGGCCGGTCCAAGCAACTCTCTGATCTCTTGGTAACACTGACTCCCAATTTGCGCTAGTGATTGGTAGTGCTCGCCGTCAGTAAGTGAGACGTCATACTCGGACCCTGGCTCATTGAAGTAGCCGCTTCGATCTTCGAGCGAGAGCCTAAACTTTGTGAGACACGCAAGAAGGCTCATGTAGTACTTCTCTCGCATGTTCCATTGCTGCTGCGTTAACCAGCTCTTTCTTGCCAGGGTGGCTTTGATCTCCTCGGTGTCTCTAGTCGTCTTCTTCAGTTGCTCCCGAAGCGCTTCAAAGCTCTCACGTGTTGCTCGATCCTCCGCCTTCCGTTTTACATACGCCCCGCAATAGGCCCCCACTAGAGATACCGCGAATGCCAGCGGATAGCTCCACCATGCAGGCCCAGGCGCCGACTTCATTGCGGCCTCAACTACGACACGAACCTCTTCGGGCGACATAGGAGTACCTAACGAATAGCGTTTATCTGAAACCGAGGCAGCGCTGAAACGAAGGCAGGGTCGTGCATGCCGTCAGATGAACCTCGTTGGACTGAACCGCGGGCAAGGCGGTGGCAGGGCAGTGTAAGTTTCAGCGAGGTGCTTTGTGAGCGGTTGCGGGCATGGGACTGAGCCGCCAGGCGGGATGGCCCGGTGCGAGCAGGCAAGGCTGTGGCGAGGTGGACTGCGGAGGCGCGAAGTCGGACGACGAGCGGGTTGTTTGCACGGGGAGACATGCAGACGCTTGGCGTGTTTGCAACGTGGCCAGGGTCTCCAGCGGGGTGGTGCGGGCGGTCGTCACGGTGGTGAAGGTAGGTCGAGCACAAGCAGGGTGTGCGATGGACAGGAGGACGGATAGCTTGGCGACCAGGTGTTCGATGCGCCAGCGCCCCGCTCCTGCACTGCGCACAGCATTCAATCTCGATGGCCGCCATGCGCCGCATGAAGGTCTGCGCGTTCTCGCCGCCGGCATGGCTAGCAGCGATCGGCCAGCATGAGTCTGACTGCTTCGGAAACCATGTAATGAGGTTAGTCTTCACCGCGTGCAGAATGACGTACTCGTATGCAGGGGGGCAGCGGATTGAACTTATCTCGACTTTTTCACTACTTTGATGATGAGGCGGGGCAGTGGAAGATGACACCCGTTCCTCTTCAAGAACTAGAAGCGCTTAAAGCACAAGGGAAGATCACGGATGAAACTCTGGTTGCGAACGCCTTGGTAGTTCGACGGAGTCCGAAGTCCCAGGGAATTCCGTACTCAAGAATCGTAAAGCCGCGCGTGACGGTGTCACCGCAAATTGAGGAGATTTGGGCCATACGAAAGGACGTGAATGCGACCGTATTCTGCGGACCGAACAACTGCGGGAAGACATTTCTGCTCAAGCAGATGTATATGGAATCCGGTCATGGCTTCTACTTGCTCGGCGCGAATCGGTTCTCTCATGTCGGAGTGATCAACACTCGGATGATCGATAAGTCTGAGTACAGAAGCCACTACGACAACTTTCAGAATAGTTTCTACACGACGGAAGACAACAAGGAGGACAACCCGCTCAACCTGGAGAAAATCCTTACCGCGCTTGAAGATGAACAGCTTGCCAAGCTGTTCGACGCTTGCAAGGAACTGTTGGGGAATGCATTCTCCATCAAGCAAGTCAACGAGAATAATCGCTTCAGTCCGTTCTACATAGACATGGACGGAGAGCGGCTTGCGGTGGGCAGCAGTGGCACTCGACTACTGCTCGTTTTGCTCGGGGTGCTATTCGATCCTCGGTACCACACGGTCCTGTTGGACGAACCGGAGTTGGGCCTGAGCCCACGCATACAGGTTGCTTTGGCTCGCCTCTTATTCGACGCTACTGAGCGGGCCAAGAGACTCTCACACCTGCGTTGTGTAATGATCGCGACGCACTCTCATATCTTGCTTGATCGGCGCACTCTCTCGAACAACTATATGGTGGAGAAGCGCGGGGTCGACGTTACGGTTCGACCCACTGCTGTCCAAGACAGCTGTCCGAGGCGACTTGGTGCGTGATTTGACGCGGCTTCTGGACTGATAGATGACGTTTTCCAGGTTCGACCCCCTGCGTGAACGTGGTGCTGTCCAACACTACGCGAAGGCCAAGTTGGCCTGCGACGACACCTGAGGATCGGGCGGCGCCGCGAACGGCTCGTCGATCCAGGCGTTCAAGTCGCGGTGGGTGAACAAATTCATGCGCAGCAGCGCCACCAGGTTGGCCATGCTCCAGCCGAAGCGCGAGCGCAGCTGAAGGTAGCGCAGCAGCAGCATGCTGATCAATGCTGTCCAGATCTGCGTCCTCACTGCGTTGGCCGAGGTTCCCACGAAGGTCTTGATCTTCAGGTTCTGCTTCAGCGCCTTGAAGAACAGCTCGATCTGCCAGCGGTCCTTGTAGATCGCGGCGATCGTCGCGGCGCTCAAGTGCAGCACGTTGGTCACGAACACGAGCACGTCGCCCGTATCCTCGCGCACCACCTCCACGCGGCGAAGCACCTCGGGGCACTTGTCCTGCGCGCCCTCGGCGTCGAGTATCACGAACTGGTCGTTCACGACGTTGCCCTGCGGCATGAACTGACGCTGCTGAACGACCGTGTAGCGCGCGTCGCGCTTCATACGTGTGACGAACAACACTCCCTCGGCGCACCAGCGGCCGAACAGGCGATAGTCGTTGTAGCCCCGGTCGTCAACGACGATGGTTCCTGGTGCGAAACGCAACTGCTGCGCCACCTTCACGTCATGCACGGTGCCGTCGGTGACCACGCCGAAGCACGGAAGATAGCCATCATGATCGAGCACCAGGTGCAGCTTGACCGCGCCTTTAGTGCGCTGGTACTTGGCCCAGTCGTACATCGACAAGCTCAGGTCGATGACGGTGGAGTCGATGCTCACGAGCTTGTTCTTGAAACGGAACTTGCGTGGCTTGCCACCCGCGACCGTGGCAGCCACCTTCTCGTACAAGCTGTGGAACACGCCTTCGAACAACTGCCACGGCCGGTGCGCGTTGGCATACGACAGCGACGAGCGCGCCGGCGCCTCAATGCCCAGGTGCGCGAGCTTGCCTTCGCAGCTCTTCAAGCCGCCCTCGATCTCTCGCAACGAATGCGCCCGCCCGAGCTGGCAGAACAGCATCGCCACGAACTGCGCCCAGCTCGACAACCCCTTGGCCGCGTACTCGGCCTTGGTCTTCTTCACCAGCGCCTCGAACTCCGTCCGCGGTATCAGCTTGAGGATCTGGCTGAACATGCTGCATGATGCTTTCAAGGTCGGGCCTCTTGTGGATGGGTCGCGTTGTTTGGCAACTCGCACCCTACATCACGGCATCGCCTGACCCCCGATCACCGATCCTGATTCGGTCTTGGACAAGAGTG
>CBINBY010000102.1:0-15724 GCA_966248995.1 uncultured Burkholderiales bacterium
CTACACCCCGGCCGCCAACTACCACGGCCTCGACACGCTCAGCTACACGCTGAGCGACGGCAGTCTCGTGTCCAACGTCGCCACGCTCACGCTGATCGTCGATCCCGTCAACGACGCCCCGGTGGCCGAGCCCCTCGCCGCCACGGTGGAGGAGGACGGCACGGTCACCATCGACCCGCTGACCACCGCCCACGACATCGACGGTGACCCGCTCACCGCCGCCATCGTCGCCGCCCCCGCCCACGGCACGCTGACCATCCAAGCGGACGGCAGCTTCCGCTACACCCCGCACGCCGACTACCACGGCGCCGACAGCTTCACCTACCGGGTGAGCGACGGCCAGGCCGAGTCCGCAGCCGCCACGGTGCAGCTCACCATCACGCCCGTGAACGACGCCGCCGTCGCCCACGACGGCACCGCCTCGCTCGCCGAAGATGGCAGCCTGCTCATCGACCTGCGCGCCTACGGCGTGGATGTCGACAGCGCGGCGCTCGAGGTGGTCATCACCACCCCGCCGCAGCACGGCACCCTCAGCGTCGACGCCCAAGGCCGCCACACCTACGTGCCGGCCGCCGACTTCCACGGCACCGACCTCATCCGCTTCCGCCTGCGCGACGAAGAACTGGAGTCCAACGAGGCGACCCTCACCCTGACCGTCACCCCGGTCAACGACGCGCCCACCCTGGGCGACCAGGCGCTGGCGCTCGCCGAGGACGGCAGCCTCACGATCCAGCCGCTCGCCAGCGCGGCCGACATCGACGGCGACCCGCTCACCGCGAACCTCGTCGCCGGCCCGGCCCATGGCGCGGTGGTCCTCAACGCGGACGGCAGCTACACCTACACCGCCCACGCCAACTACTACGGAGCAGACGAGTTCACCTACCGGGTGACCGACGGACAGGCCGAGTCGACCATCGCAACCGTGGCGTTCACCATCGCGGCCGTCAACGACGCCCCCGTGGCACGCGACGGCACGGCCACCTTGGCCGAGGACGGCACCCTCGTCATCGACCTGCGCACCCTCGGTGCAGACGTCGAAGGCAACCCGCTCGACGCCGTGATCGTCGCCCAGCCGGCGCACGGCACCCTGAGCCGCAACGCCGACGGCACCTACACCTACGCCCCGTCCGCCGACTTCCACGGCACCGACACCCTGCGCTTCCGCCTGCGCGACGATGAGCTTGAATCCAACGAGGCCACGCTCACCCTGACCGTCACCCCGGTCAACGATGCGCCCACGCTCGCCGACCAGACCCGCGTCCTCGCCGAAGACGGCACGGTCACCCTGCAGCCGCTCGCCAGCGCCACCGATGTCGACGGCGACTTGCTCACCGCCACCGTGGTGCAGGGCCCCGCGCACGGCACGCTCACGCGCCAGGCCGACGGCAGCTACACCTACACGCCGCAGGCCGACTTCCACGGCACCGACCAGTTCACCTGGCAGGTCAGCGACGGCGTGGCCGTCTCTGCGGTCGCCACCTTCAGCATCACCATCACCTCGGTCAACGACGCTCCCGTGGCCGCGGACTCCACCGTCATCGGCGAGGAAGACCAGGCGCTGCTGCTGCAGTGGAGCGACTTCGACGTGGCCGATGTCGACGGCGATGCGCTCACCCTGCGCATCACCACGCTGCCCGCCGAAGGCGTGCTGCAGCGCCAGAGCGCCGAGGGCGACTGGCTCGATGTCAGCGTGGGCGACACATTTACCCGCGCCGACCTCGATGCGGGCCAGTTGCGCTTCGTGCCCGAGGCCGATGCCTCCGGCGGCGAGGGCTACGCCCACGCCGGCGACGGCAACCGCCGCGCCCACTACGCCCGCTTCGGCTATGTGGTGGGCGACGGCGCGCTCGACAGCGCCGAGGCCTACGTCACGCTGGACATCACCGCGCTCGCCGACGCCCCCACGCTCGCCTTCACCGGCGAGAACAGCAGCACCCGCGAGCTGTTCCGCACCGGCTGGGAAGGCGCCGCCAACGGCACCACCCAGTCCACGAACGTGCCTGGGCCGCTCTTCGACGGCTGGACCTTCCTCACCGGCACCGACCGCCTGTCCGGCGGCGCCGACGGCTTCGAGGTCTGGCACACCGGCGACCGCATGGCCGACACCTGCGGCAACCTGCGCCCCGTCAAGGCGGACGCCGGCAACGGAAACGCCTGGCTCGAACTCAACGACGCCGCGTACGACCAGCCGCAAACGCTGGGTATCCAGCGCAGCGTGCAGACCGTGGCCGGCGCCCAGTACACGTTGAGCTTCGACGTCGCCGGCCGCGTGGGCTTCAGCAGCGCCTACACCGCCATCGCCGTGTACCTCGACGGCGTCAAGCTCGCCGAGTTCAACCCCACCAGCCCCACCAGCTCGCTGGCCTGGAAGACGGTGAGCTGCAGCTTCACCGGCAGCGGCGGCGCGCAGGCCCTGCGCATCGTCACCGAGGCCACCCGCCAGCACGTGGGCGGGCGCGGCACCATGCTCGACGACATCGCCCTCGTCGAGACCGTGCAGTTCAACCAGGGTGCGGAGGATGGCGCCATCCCGCTGCAAGGCCTCGTCGCGGGCCTCGCCGATACCGACGGCTCCGAAACCCTGGTACTCACGCTCACCGGCCTGCCGGCAGGCAGCACGCTCACCGACGGCGTGCACACCTACACCGCCAGCGAGACCTCCCGCGTGGCCAACCTCACCGGCTGGAACACCGCCGCGCTGGTGCTGCAGCCGCCGGCCGACTTCAGCGGCAGCCTGAGCCTACAGGTGCAAGCCACCGCCATCGAGACGGCCACCGGCGGCCGCGCCACCGTCTCGCAGCAGCTGGACGTGCAGGTCCGGGCCGTGGCCGACGTGCCCACGCTGACCCTCACCGCGCGCGACGTCAGTGTCAGCCGCGAGCTCATGAGCACCAGCTGGGAGAGCGTGGCCAACCGCAACCGCACCTTCACGCTGGTCGCCGGCGGGCCCTGCAGCACGCTGGAGGGCTGGAGCATCGTGCCGGCCGCCTGGGGCAAGCAGACCGCGTTCGAGATCTGGAGCAGCGGTGACATCATGCGCAACACCGCCGGCCAGCTCGTCACCGTGCAGGCCGCCAGCGGGAACGGCCGCAACTGGCTGCAGCTCAACAACGGCGCAGGCCAAGGCCACCAGACACTGGGCGTCCAGCGCAGCGTGCGCACCATCGAAGGCGCGATCTACACGCTGTCGCTCGATTACGCAGGCGCCCTGGGCCTGGCCGAGGCGTATACGCGCATCGAGATCTATGTCGACGACCAACTGGTGGGCAGCTACGCCAACACCAGCGGCCTCACCGCACTGAACTGGCAGGCCTTGAACTTCCAGTTCACCGGCAACGGCCGGGAGCGCCGGCTGCGCATCCAGATCGAAGGGGGCGACACCGCGAACCATGGGCGCGGCGCCATGATCGACGACATCCGCATCGTTGAAACGCTGCCCACCGGCAATCACCTCGTCTACGGCCTGGCCGGCACCACTATCGCGCTCCCGCGCATCGACGCGAGCCTGCAGGACACCGACGGCTCCGAGACCCTGAAGGTCGAACTGCTCGGCCTGCCCGCGGGCAGCGTGCTCACCGACGGCGTCTACAGCGTCACGGTCGGTACCAGCGGCGTGCTCGACGTCACCGGCTGGAACCTCGCCAACCTGGGCTTCCGGCCGGCGTCCGTGTGCGCCGGCACCGTGAAGTTGCAGGTGCGAGCCACCAGCATCGAGGCCAGCAACGGCGCCACGGCGAGCGTCACGCAGGACATCACCGTCCAGGTCTTGAGCGGCGCGACGGTGGCCACCCCGGTGAGCGTGAACCCGTACGTCAATCTGGTCGATGCCTCAGGCACGACGAGCATGACGGCCGGGGAGGAGCCGGGGCAGCAAATCATCGTGAGCGAACCGTTGGTCGACGAGAGCGGCGTTCTCACCGTGACCGTCGCGGCGCCGACGACGCCGCGCAGCTGGGAGGAGGAAGAGGCCGCCGAGCAGGAGCGTGTCCATGCGCTCACCGACGCCTGGCTCCAGGAGCTGGAGCAAGCGGCGCAGGCTCAATGGGCGCAGCTGGTGGGGGAGGGGTCGTAGCGCGCGGGTCCCATTCATGAAGCAGGCGGCCGCGCCATGGCACCCATGTGCGGCATTTGCCACCGTATATGCGGCGCGATCAGCAAAGCTGAGCATGCTTCTGATTGCGCGGTGGCGGTAGCCCCTCGGATGTGCGTGGGGTCGCGTCGGGCGACATGACCTCGGCGATGCCGGGGTCTAGCAGGCTGCCTGGCGGCCAAATAGCTGGCGGCCAGCCTGTCCTGCACTGATTTGGTATTGCTCTGTCTGTCGCCCTCCGGTTCGTCCGCGCAGACGGATCAGACAGTCCGACCCCTGGGCCGAACTTAGGCTGCCGCAGGACCACCGATCCAGGCGCGGATGTAGCCTAGCTCGGTCTGGTCCAGCACCTTCTGCTCGCGCTCGCAGAGGAACAGGATCTGGTTGAACAGGCGGGTGGGCAGGGTTGACTCATCGTCAGCGCCTTGACTAAACACGTGTCCGTTCATCTGCATGCCTCGGATCAGGAAGTTGACGTCTCGCGGCCGCACCCTCAGGCCCTCGGACTCGATGCACTGGCGACAGACGGATTGCACGGTCGAGGTCAACTTGAACTCTTGTGATTTCAGCACCTGCACCAACGTTCTGATCAAGGTTCTCAAATCCTGGGGCGCGAGCATTGGGGCGCCCGTCAAGACGCAGACTTCCCGGACCACAGGAAAGATCTCCTCGGCACCCGACCACGGTGAATCCGGGTCTTGCTCCGGCAGTGCACCTTCCAGTTCATGCCGGCTCGGATCCAGCAATCGCCCCCCAGATCCGCTCAGCCAAAGCAATCGCGAGAGCCTAAGCGAGCGAAAGAACGCCTTGAACGAGCCGAGGCCGTTCCAGTTCTCCATGATCTCCGGATGCTCCTGCCGCAGTCGCGATGCAAGTAAGCCGGCGCTCACCGGTTGCGATGACTCGTCGACCGTCGTCCAGAGCCGACCGGCAATCTCCGACAGTTCATCGGGAGTCGCCAAGCGGGGCGTCACCTTGGTTGCCGGTTCACTCCTGAGTGATGCAGTGACTGTTCCAGGTGTCTTCGGTTCGGCGGCCACCGGCTTGCTGTCGCTGATGCGAAGGTCAGCGGGCTCGCTGGTCTGCCCACTCAGGCAGGGCGCTACTTCGGCAATGGGCTGTCCCAGTCCCAGCGCTTCGCGCAGAAAGAGTCGCTCATCGATCAACAAGTCGGCCGAGGCCTGATACGCCGCCGATGGGAATCCGATCGCCAGCACCGTGGTTCGCCGGTCGTACCGGCGAAGCTTGCGCAGGACCGGCGTGAAGTCTGCGTCGGCCGAGAAGACGATGAACTCGTCGCAGCGCGTCTCGTGCTGAAGCAGGTCGATGATGTCCAGCACCATGTGAATGTCAGTGCTGGTCTTGCCCTGACTGGTCACCGGCGGGCAATCGACAATCTCGAAGCCGCCCCGAAGGAACGCGTGACGATAGGCCTGATACCAGTTGGGATTCAGGTAGCACCGGCGCACGAGCAGACGACGCCGTACACCTTCTTCATGCGGCTCTGGCAATGCAAGGGATCCGGTCAGCCAGCCAATCCATTCGGGTGGATGGCGCGCGAACCTTTCTGCCGCCTCGGGCTGTAGCTGCCGAAGCTGCGAATAGACGTTGTCGAAGTCAACGAAGAGTGCGCTCTTCATGGCTTGGCTGCTCCACTGATCTGTCCGGACATGCCTGACCTATCGCTCGGGCATGCAGTGGCGCTCTGGATGGCGCCTGAGTACAGGTTAGCGCAGCCCAGCAGCCGCACCTCGCCGATATTGCCCCCGCCGATCTTGTCTGTCCTCCGGCGGCGACACGTTCTGATTGCTGGATGGCAGCCGCAGGCATCAACAGTTGCAGACGCTCTCGGAATCGCTCCGCCCGTGCCTCCCGGACCACCTTCACGACAGCGGCGTATCTCGCACGAATCACACGGGCGGTCTCCAAGCTCGCATAGGAACGCGGCGGACAACTTTGCAGCGGGCGCGGTCAGTCGGCCTCGGACCTCGTGTTCACGGCACCGGTCACCTACCGGTCACTGATCCCTCCGGGTGGTTGCAGCTCACCGCCTGATCAAGGCCCCGCATTCCCGCGAAGCACTGCAACGCGAGCAGTAGGAACACACCCGTGAGCGCATCGGCCGAATGGCCGTGTCGATCGCACGGCGGCGTCCTGCAGAACTTCGTTGTGGTGCCCGAAGAGCACGAAGGCAGAAGTACTGGAGTGGCTTGAAGTTGTTGTCGGCGAGACGCGCCGTCTCGCCCTGTGCGCCCTGTGCGAGGGCTGGATCGAGACGCGAACGGCTATACCGACGTCTTTCCCGTGCCGAGCCTCGTGCATGCATGCGGATATCGCAGCGGGGGGAATGCCGGACGTCAATAATGACGTCGAGTTTGCCGGGTGCCAACATGACACACCCTTCCCGCCCCATTCCAGTCGCGCCACGGCGGGGCACCGAAGGCAATTCCGTGCCCGCGCCCATCGATGCCACGTGGCGGCGGTGGATCGTCGAGCAGTCCCTTCGCGGCTGCACGCCGGAGTCCATCCTCCAGGTGGTCGAGCGCGCCGGCTACTTGAGGGCCGATGCTCAGCGCGCCATCGCGGCGCTGGACGGCGATCCCGCGTTCGCGGTCGCCGCCGCCCTGCAGCAGCGGCAACGCAAGCTCGAATCGGTCGCACTCAACCTGCAGCGGCTGTGGGCGTCCAACCCGAACTACGCCACGGTCGAGAAGCGGTCTTGCGATCATCTGTCCGACGACGAGTTCGTGCAGCGGTACGTCCGCGGCTGCCGCCCGGTGGTGCTCACCGGCCACACGCACGACTGGCCTGCCATGCGCCGCTGGTCTCCGGCGGACCTGAAGCGGCGCTTCGGCCATCTCGACGTGGACATCCAGGCCGAGCGCGACAAGGATGCGAACTACGAGCAGAACAAGCTGCTGCTGACGAAGCACGTGAACCTCGGGGCCTTCGTCGACCAGGTCGTGCAGGGTGGCGCGACCAACGACTACTACCTCACGGCCAACAACGAGCTGCTGCGCCGCCCGGAGTTCGCTCCGCTGATGGACGACATCGGCAGCCTCCCGCCGCTGTGCGATCGCACCCAGCTCGCAGCTCGCTCGTCGTTCTGGTTCGGTCCCGCCGGCACCGTGACGCCGCTGCATCACGACACGCTGATGCTCTTCCACACCCAGGTCGTCGGCCGCAAGCGCTGGCGCTTCGTGTCGCCGCTGGAGTGGTCGCGCGTCTACAACCTGCGCCACGTGTTCAGCGAAGTCGACCTGGATCGCCCTGATCCCGCGCGCTTCCCGGATTTCTCGGAGGCAACGGTGATCGAGGTCGTGGTCGAGCCGGGAGAAACGATGTTCCTGCCGCTCGGCTGGTGGCACCAGGTGGCATCGCTCGACGTGAGCCTTTCGTTCTCGTACTCGTGCCTGGCCGTACCGAACCACTTTGAGTACCCGGATCCGGCCGCGCCGCAGCAGGCGTCGGCTCAGCCCGTGGCGACGAACACCGCGGATGCCATGGAGGATGATCTGCGCAACGCGGTAAGACTGGTCGAGCCTGTCGGAATGGTGGAAGTCCAGTTCAGCGACGGCAGCGCGATGCGCTTTCGCGCCAACGGCGCAGGCACCGAAGTGCAAGTCAGCCGCAGCGCCTCGCGGGCTTCACATTACGGTGAGCGACTGGATGGTGTGGCTTTCATCGAGGGCGCCGTTGAGTGCCATTTCACCGACGGATCGTCGATCCGCATCGTGCCTTACGACCCAAGCTCGTAGGCGTTCAACTTTCTGGCTGTCTACGACATGGCCGAGCCGAGAACCCACTATCCGAACACGCCTGCACAGCCGGCCTGCCGGAAGTCGGGGGTGCCACCAAGCAGTCGTTGGACTGATCAGTCGGCGCGGGGCTGACTGGCAGCTGTCCGAGGTGCAGCCGTCGTAGGTGGTTGCACGGCGGTCAATGGGCCAGTGAGCCGGTGAGCGCTTACGCGTGCGAGGAAGCGGTAGTGCTGACCCTTCTGAAGAGACGTTCCCTGCCCTGACCGTCGCTGCCAGCCGGAGTCGCGCGACTCCGAGAACTCAGGTGCCTGTCGAAATGCGCCGCTGCCGTTCGTCGTGTAAGTTCCATTGCCACAGGAGACTTCCATGCCCCGCTACATGATCCAGGTTCGCGCTACAGCAATGAGCGAAGCTGGCGACTTCCCCGATGACCCTACGCTGGTGCCGCGCATGATGGCCTTCCACGACGAAATGGCCAAGGCCGGCGTGCTGCTCGATGGTGCGGGCCTGCAGCCCAGCAGCCGGGGCTTTCGCGTGCAGTACGACGCCGCCGGCCAAGGGCGCGTCATGGACGGCCCCTTCGCCGAGACGAAGGAACTGATTGCCGGCTACACGCTGATCGAGGTGCGCTCGCACGACGAGGCACTGGCATGGGCGCAGCGATTTCCAGCGCCGTTTCCTGGCCAGCGCTGCTGCATCGAAGTGCGCCCGCTGATGGGTGGGATTGACCTGCCACCCGAGGATGCCGAGCGAATCATCCGCGAACAACTGGCCGCCATCAAGCGGGGCGAATGACGCCTCCGATCGAGGCCGTCAGGCGTCTTGGAGCCACGCGCCTCGCTGGCGCTCTGCTTCACGCAGGTGGCCGATCTGGCGTTGCGTGAAGATGTGCGCAGGACGCGATGGTGTCCGCGATGCAGCACCGGCCGGCCGGGGTGGGCCTGAACGCCCCGATGTCCGACGCAGCGCCGGGGCCGGCTTATGTCAAAGGCAGCTTCCTGGTGGGTAGCCGCACCTGCGGTCGCGGCCAATTCCGGACGTAGAGCCACTGGCCTCACAGCGGACGCAGGCCATCGGCCTCGGGGCAGTTGCCCCTGATACCTGATACCACTGCAGACGCCGACGTTGCGGACCGATCGCTTCCACCGGGTCTGTGGCCCTTATGCCTTCCTAACAGTCCCCGGGGTACGCTTCACTCCGATCATGCGATGGCGTCAATCTCCAGCCTCGTCGGGGCCCGCGAGCACGTGGCCAGCGTGGGCCGCCTGGGCCATGGCTGGGGCCTGATGCTCGGTCTGCGCGGCACAGTCGACCTGGCCAACCTCGCGCTTGTGCTGGTGCTGACATCATCGATCGCCTCTCTCTGGTGGCCTGGCTGGGCGTCAGCCCTCGCGGCCGTGGTCGCCGTGCTCGCGTTCAACTGGACCTTCGTTCCCCCCGGTATGCGTTCACGGTCGATCTTCGGCAACACGCCTTGCTGCTGATCGCGATGCTGCTGGTCAACTGGATCATCAGCGGGCTCGTGGTCCGGCAGCGCTCGCTTCGGCGAGCGGCAGATCGGAGTGCGCAACGCGAGCAGCGACTGCGGCACTGGGGAGATCTGCTGCGCGACACCGACAACCCGATTACCCATGCTGGCACCTTGCGGGATGACTTGAGGGACTTGTCCCGGGTGCCCGTCGCTCTGCTTCTGCAACCGGCCGGTGCCGCGCCCGCCGAACCGGTCTTCATCGGCGAGCCGGATGCCGATCAGCGCGCCGGCTTAGCCCTCTGCGCTCGGGATGGTCGCTCCCTCGGGCCCGGCAGCGGTCGCTACCAGGAGCAACCCGATGTCTACCTTCCGCTGCGAGGCCGTGGCTCGGCGTTCGGCGCGGTGGTGCTGGTCGGCGTCGGCCGCGCAATGGACGCCGATGACCTCGGCCATGCCCAGGCGCTGTGCGACCAGATGGGCCAAGCGCTGCAGCGCGCCGACACCACACGACGCGGGCGTGAGGCGCGAGACCAGGCGCACGACCAGGGCGTCCGCAATGCACTGCTCGCCGCGGTCTCTCACGACTACCGCACCCCGTTGGCCACGATCATGGGTGCAGCCTCGTCGCTCGAGCAGCAGGGTGACCGGCTCGGCTCCGAACAGCGTGCACGCCTTGCTGCGGCGATCGGCGAAGAGGCCAGTCGCCTGGCCCGGTTGACCGAGAACACGCTGCAACTGGCCAGGCTCGACGCTCCCGGAGTACAGCTGCGCTGCGACTGGGAGTCCGCCGAGGAGATTGTCGGCGCGGCGCTTCGCCGCTTGCGACGCCGCACCGGTGGCGCGAACGTTCATGCACGGGTCGAGCCCGGACTTCCGCTCCTGTGGTGCGACACCATCCTGCTTTCGCAACTCCTCGACAACCTGGTCGACAACGCGCTGAAGTACGGCCCGGCGGGTGGACCGGTCGAGATCGTCGTGGTGCGCTGCGACGCCGTGGTCGTGATGTCCGTGCGCGACCGCGGCCCGGGTATCGCGGGGGCATGGCGAGACAAGGTGTTCGACGCGTTCCAGCGTGGTGAAGCGCGGCCTGCCGGTGGAGGGTCCGGCGCAGGGGTGGGCCTTGCCGTGTGCCGCGCCATCGCCCGCGCGCACGGCGGCGAACTGACGGTGCGGGCGCGCAACCGAGGCGGTGCCAGCTTCGAGTGCCGGCTGCCACTGCATAGCGCGCCCGCTGTCCCCACGGAGGATGCATCGTCGTGAGTCTTCGTGTCCTGCTGATCGAGGACGAGCGTGAGCTGCGTGCGACGCTTCGCGAGGCGCTTGCCGTCGAGGGCTACGAGGTCCTGGCGGCAGCCAGCCTCGCCGACGCGCATGCACTGACGACCCAGGCCGAGCGCAGCGGCTCGCCTGTCGACCTGGTGCTGCTCGACCTCGGGCTGCCCGACGGCGACGGCGCCACGTTCCTCGATGCGCTGCGGCGCACCCGGACGACTCCCTTGATCGTCATTTCGGCGCGCGAGGCCGATGGCGAGAAGGTCGGGCTGCTCGACGCCGGCGCCGACGATTACCTGGTCAAGCCCTTCAGCCTGTCCGAGCTGCTCGCGCGGATGCGCGTTGCGCTTCGCCACCGCGGTCTCCATCCGGGGGCGGCGATCACCCTGTACCGGCGCGAGAGCGTCGAGGTAGATCTGGCCGCACACCGCGTGCGCCGCGCCGGCCAGGACGTGCACCTCACGCCGACCGAGTTCCGGCTCCTGGCCCGGCTGGTCCGCCAGGCAGGCCAGGTCGTGACGCACAGGCGGCTGCTGGCCGACGTGTGGGGAAACGAGCACACCGAGCAGACGCACTACCTGCGCCTGTACATGGGCCAGCTCCGGGCCAAGCTCGAGGAAGACGCTGCCGACCCTCGCCTGCTGCTCACGGAACCGGGCATCGGTTACCGGATCGCCGACGCCGAGAACTGACCCGGCCCTTATGCGTTCCTGATGCGGTTCAGGAGATCGTGCGAACTCCTATGGAGCATCGCATGACCGTGACCTCGGCTGACCGCAGCCACGACACCCCGACGCCCACCGGCGCCAACCCCGAGCGCCAGGGCTTGGCCGCGCTGACGCTCGGCGCCATCGGCGTCGTCTATGGCGACATCGGCACCAGCCCCCTCTACACCGTCAGGGAGATCTTCGCGCCGCACACCGGCGTGCCGCTCGACACGGCGCATCTCGTCGGCGCGGTGTCGGCCATCATCTGGGCGCTCATGCTCGTCGTCACGCTGAAGTACGTGGTGCTGGTGCTGCGCGCGGACAACCGGGGCGAGGGTGGTGTGCTCGCACTGGCCGCGCTCGCCTCGCACGCCGTCCGCGACCGCCCGAAGCTGCACGCCGGGTTGTTGCTGCTCGGGGTCTTCGGCGCCACGCTGTTCTACGGCGACAGCCTCATCACGCCTGCCATCTCGGTGCTGGGAGCGATGGAGGGGCTCGGCATCGTGGCGCCGTCGCTCGCGTCCTACGCGGTGCCGGCCAGCGTGGCGATCCTCGTGGTTCTGTTCTCGGTGCAGCGCTTCGGCACCGCGTTCGTCGGCCGCTTCTTCGGGCCGGTGATCGTGCTCTGGTTCGCGACGCTCGGCGTCGTTGGCGTCGTGCACATCGCAGCGCAGCCGGCGATCCTCGCGTCGCTCAACCCGCTGCAGGCCATCGGCTTCCTCGCGGACCGGGGCTGGATGGCCTTCGCCGCGCTGGGAGCCATCGTGCTGGCCATCACTGGCGCGGAGGCGCTATACGCCGACATGGGCCACTTCGGACGCAAGCCGATCCGGCTCGCCTGGAACGTGCTGGTGCTGCCGTCCCTGGCGATCAATTACCTTGGTCAAGGCGCACTGCTGATGTCGGACCCGGGCGCCATCGAGAACCCGTTCTACCGGCTCTTCCCGCAAGCCGTGGTGCTGCCCGCGCTGGTCCTTGCGACGCTGGCCGCGATCATCGCGTCGCAGGCAACGATCTCCGGCGCCTACTCGGTGACGCGGCAGGCGATCCAGCTCGGCTTTCTGCCGCGGCTCGCGATCCGGTTCACCTCTGCGCGCGAGGTCGGTCAGATCTACATGCCCGCAGTGAACTGGGCGATGCTGGCCGGCGTGCTGGCGCTCGTCCTCGTGTTCGGCAGTTCCTCGTCGCTGGCCGGCGCCTATGGCATCGCGGTGACGTTGACGATGGCGATCACCACCGTTCTGACCTGGTTCGTCGTCCGGGAGGGTTGGCGCCTGCCTGCGCCCGTAGCGGCCGGGGCCACCACGCTCTTCCTGACGATCGACCTGTTGCTGTTTGCCGGGTGCGCCGTAAAGTTCCTCGACGGCGGGTGGTTCCCCGTCGCACTGGGCCTACTGATCTTCACGCTGATGAGCACCTGGGCGCGAGGACGTGCGCTCATGATCAGCAGCCTGCGGAACGAAGGACTCGGGCTTGACGACTTCCTGGCCGGCCTCCATGCCGAGTCGATCCACCGAGCCGAGCGGACGGCGGTGTATCTCGCAGCCGACCCGACGACGGTCCCTCAGGCCCTGCTGCACAACCTCAAGCACAACCAGGTGCTTCATCGACAGAACGTCATTGCGACGATCGTGTTCCGCGAGGTGCCATGGGTGAACGCCGAGGACCGCGTGAAGGTCGATCCGCTCGGACGCGACTTCTGGCGACTGCGCATCGAGTTCGGTTTCATGGAGACGCCGGACGTGCCGCGCGCGCTGGCACTGGCCCGTGCGCAGGGTCTCGAGGTGACGCCGTTCGAGACGACCTGGTTCCTAAGTCGTCAGACCGTTGTGCCGACACCCGGGGGCGGCATGGTGCAGTGGCGCGAGAAGCTGTTCGCCGCCATGAGCCGTAACGCGAGCGGGGTTGCGGCATTCTTCAGACTGCCGGACAACGCCGTCGTCGAGCTCGGGACGCGCGTGCAGATCTGAAGGGTGACGGATGGCTCCTTCCGCGAGAGCACAATGTCTGCTCGCGGCCTGGGTTGACACGTCGTCCGCCGGCATCGACAGCACGGCGTGCGGCAGCTTCCTGGGCACTGTGGCCATACGGCCCGGCAGAGATTAAACGGCCGGTCCCGGCGGCCACCGCCACTCGCCTTCGAAACGACCGGCCGCACCCAGTCTGGGGCTGTTGCTCGCTCCATGGGACGTCAGCAGCTGGCCGGCGCTGACCCACAGAGGAGTTCACCCTCGTTTGCTGGATGGCTGGGATGCATCAGCTTGCTGCCGTTCCGAAACCCGGCCAGGCCGGCGTTGCCGGCGTTCTCTTGAATGGGACTGTGGTCGGTTGGGGGCTTGCCGTGTCAACCCACGCTACCACGTCGTTCTCGCCGTCAAGGTCTGCACGCTCGCTTTGCGAGCGCTTGCGCCCTGCGGTCGTCTTCGAACCCTGACGGCTTGCGCTGCGTCGTGGTGCTCCGGTCTCGGGCAATCCCGCCCGACTCAGACCGGAGTTCACCATGTCGACGTCTTCCATCTCTTCCGCTCACGCCGTCGCTGCGCTGCTGGTGCGTGATGTCGATGGTCAGTACCGCCCGGCCAGCTCGGAAGAGGTGCTGCAGCAGGCCCGACGCGTGTTGTCGCAGCGTGTGCGGCGCGGGGCCACGATGTCTTCGCCTGAGGCGGTGAAGGACTACCTGCGGGTGCAGCTCGGGGTGCTGGAGCACGAGGTGTTCTGCGTGATCTTCCTGGATGCGCAGCATCGCATCGTGGCGCTCAAGGAGATGTTCCGCGGCACGGTGACGCAGACGTCGGTGTACCCCCGCGAGGTGGTGAAGGAGTCGCTGGCCGTGAATGCGGCGGCGGTGATCCTGGCGCACAACCATCCGTCGGGGGTGGCGGAGCCCAGCCGTGCCGACGAGTTCTTGACCCAGAGTCTGCGCCAGGCATTGGCGCTGGTGGACGTGCGGGTGCTCGATCACCTGGTGGTGGCGGGTGCTGACGTGACGTCGTTCGTCGAGCTTGGACTGATGTGACTGGCGGGCGGCACGTCGCCGCCTTGCTGCCGCCCTGAGGCGTCACGGCCTTGGGGCGGCTTTCATGGCGTTCTGCCTGGGACGCTCTTTCGCGCGTCGTACCGTCGGGCCTGCTGCGCCGGCATTCATCACGCAGGTGGCCCGCTTCCGGGCCGCGGATGCAGGGGCACTTGCGTGCTCGCCGCAGCTCGACCGCCGCGCCAGTCGCTGCGCTTGGTGGTCACGTCGGCCGCGGAGCCGCTGCGGCTCGTGTCGTTGCGGGCGCTTCGCGGTGCTGCGCGCCCGCTGGGGTGGCAGCTCGTGCGCCAGGTCGTCCCACCGCGCTCCCCCCAGCTGCGCCCCCGTCAATGAGTGAGGGGGACTTGTGGGGGGATCTTCAATGCGGTGGGCCGGGAAACCGGCTCACTGCTTCGGCTGCGTAGGACCCCACCCATCCCCAACCCCTTCCCGTGAGGGAAGGGGCCATGCCCACCCCCCGCCCGCCCGTGGGCGGGAGCGAGGGAGTCCGAGCGAGAGGATCAGTCTTCAGGGTTTCCCGGTCGGGGCCCGGCTGGTCTCTCATGCAAGGAGATGGACCATGGCCAACGTTCAAGTCATCCAGCGTCACGCACACCTGGCGGGGCCCGTGCGGCTGGACTTCGTCAACGGGCGCGAGGGCAAGGTGGCCAAGGCGGTGTTGACCGCCATCAGCAACACCCGGCGCGGGTCCGGTGACTCGCGTGAGGAGGAGAGCACGGCGATTCAGTGGACGCTGTGGGGCAAGCAGGCCGAGAACGCGGCGGAGTACCTGGGCAAGGGCTCGCACGTGAACATCGTCGGGCGCGTCCGGAACAACAACTACGAGAAGGATGGCGAGGAGATCTATTCCTTGGCCTTCACGGCTGAGGAGGTCGACTACCTGGACAGCCGTGCCGAGAGCGAAGCGCGCCGGGGGCCAGGCCATGGCGACAGCGGGGCGCCTGCGGGACGCCCGCGGCCATCTGCACAACCGGGTGAACGGGGTGAGTCGGCGCATGCCGCTCATCGAACGCCTGCCGGTGCACGCCGGTGATGGACCCCAGCGGGTGGGCGTGATCGCACCCAGCAGCGCCCGCCCTTCGAACCGCACTCAACGATCGAAGGAAACCATCATGTACTCGACTCCGACACTGGCCACCCGTTTTGCCCGCAACACGCGCGTGATGCGCGGCGACCAGCCCTTGAGCGAAGACCAGATGCGCGCTGCGGCGCCGTCCATCTTCGCCGAGGGCAAGCATGTGAGCCGCTCCGAGCGCTACACCTACATCCCGACCATCGAGGTCCTGCGCGGCTTGCGCAAGGAGGGCTTCGAACCGTTCATGGTGGCGCAAGGTGCGAGCCGCACCGAGGGCAAGGCCGAGTTCACCAAGCACATGATCCGCATGCGCC
>CBINBY010000103.1:0-15394 GCA_966248995.1 uncultured Burkholderiales bacterium
TTCGCGGAACTCCGTGCGCCTGACCTTGAATGTGCCGCACGCGTCGACGACAGGCGCGTACAGCAGCCTCGTGCGCTGGCTGTACGCGGCATGAGGCCATTCCCTAGCACCGGCGGGACCGGGGCATATTTCCTCGCCGCCAGGCGTGGGCGAGGCTCTCACGGTCACACGACCGGTAGTGCCCTCGATGTCGCCCCACGTCACACGCGGCGCAAACTTCACCGTGCGCACCAGCCTGCCGCTCTGCCTGTCCAGGATGAACAGGTAGCCGTTCTTGTCGAAGTGGGCGAGAAGCCGGCGACCGTCGAGCTCGAACAGGATGTTCTCGTTCACGCCGTCGTAGTCCCACACATCGTGCGGCGTCCACTGGTAGTGCCATCGGATGGTGCCTGTGTCCGGATCCATGGCAAGCACCGAGTTCGTGTAGAGGTTGTCGCCGGGCCGCACCTCGCCGTCGAAGTCAGGCGAGGGATTCGCTGTTCCCCAATAGATGAGGTTCAAGTCCGGGTCGTACGAGCCGGTGATCCACGCGGCACCGCCACCGCGTTGCCACGCTACGGCGTCACCCCATGTCTGGGCACCCGGCGCGCCCGGCTTGGGTACGACGTAGCGCCGCCACGCAAGACGTCCCGTCCTGAGGTCGAAGGCGTCGACGTGGCCCCGAACGCCGAACTCGGCGCCCGAACTGCCGACAACGATCTTGTCTTTCACGACCAGCGGGGGCCATCGTCGTGCTTTCGCCGGCCCGAGGGTCGACGAACGGCTGCTGCCACACCGGCGTGCCGGTCGTGGCATCGAGCGCAACCAGGTATCCATTAGCCGTGGCGACGAAAACCTTGCCGTCTGCCACCGCCACTCCGCGATTCACGTTGCCGCAGCACAGATGCAAGTCCAGCGGAATCGCATGCCGATATCGCCAGAGCAGGCCCGTTGGCCGCGTCCAGCGCCCACACGTAGCCGTCCCAACCCGAGACGAACATGGTGCCGTCGACCACGATGGGTGCTACCTCGAAGGAGTACGACGCCGGGTTGGCGATCAGGCCGATGACGCCCGCCTGAAAGATCCATGCCGGCCGCAGGTTGCGCACATTGGCGATGTGGATCTGGTCCAGCCCGCTGTAGCGCTGCGCGTGATAGCGGCCGTAGTACGTGAGCCAGTTCTGCGGTTCGCCAGCCGCGCGCGCGATGCGCGCCGAATCCACGGCACCCGCCTCCGCGGGGGCGCGGCCAACGATGGCAGCGTCATGCTCGGTGAAGGACCTGCCGTGCTGCGTCACGGGGTAGCGTGTGGGCGAGTAGGCGCATGCGGCCAGCATGGCCGCGCCACCCGCAGTGATGATCGACAGCGGCTTCACTGCGTTCTCTCCCCGGGGCGAGGCTGGCGCGGCCGGTCCAGCCGTGCCGAGTCCGGCACCTCGCCCTTCACGAGCACCAGGCCCAGCATTCCTCGCCCCGCATGGTCACCCACCGGGCAGCCGAACCAGTACAGCCCCGGTTGGGCAAGCTGCATCACGACCTGGCCACGGGTCTTGGGTGGCAGGTCGAGCAGTTGGCGCTCGCCGTTGCTCGGAACAAAAGCCATGTGGTGCGCATCGTCGTCGCTGCTGATCTCCAGCTGCAGCGTGCCCCCGCGCGGCATGACGATGATCGACGGCTTCCAGATCATCTCTCCCGGCGGCACGCCGATCTCCGAATGCATCACGCCATCGGGGCCGACGCTGGCCCGCGCGAGCCCGCCGTGGGCGAAGAGCCGAGCGATGGTGGCCTTGTTGGGGTGATCGACCTCAGGCAGTTCGTTGACGAGGGCCGCCACGTCGCTGTCGAGTTGCTTGAGAACGCTGGGGCGCAGCAGCTTCGCGTGCTCGCACGCCTGCTAGACCCATGGCGGTGGCCCAGGCACCAAGCATGGCGGCACCGACCCGCACGAAACACCCCATGTTGCGATTCATCGCCATCCTCCGGGACGCCAAGAATCACGCTGATTGAGCGCCGAAAGCGGCGGCCTCGAAGACGATTGGACCGCCTCACTCACGCACTACGCAAGGTATTGCTCTGCTGGCCCTTTGAAAGTTCGCACGGAAGTGGAAGTGCGGGATGGATCCCTGTCTGGGAATCGCCGTCTATCTGGCGCGGGACCGTAACCGCGTAGAGCTGAACACCGCGAACAGTGCGCGGGCATGTACGACAAGCACTCGCGGCTGGAGGATTTCGGTGGTAGGCCGTGCTGGGCTCGAACCAGCGACCAACGGATTATGAGTCCGCTGCTCTAACCAACTGAGCTAACGGCCCCCGAAACACGGACTCCTTGAGCGGACCCCGAGCGCCAGATTCTAGGTGCGACCCGGCTCGGCGCATGCAGTCGGCTCAGGGTTACTTCTGCGACAGCGCGTTCGACACCAGCCGGGCCGTGATGTCGACGATCTGGATCATGCGGTCATACGCCATGCGGGTTGGCCCGATCACCGCCAGGGTGCCCACCACCTGGCCGTCGATCTCGTACGGCGCCGACACCACGGACAGCTCCTCGTACGGCACGACCATGCTGTCACCGCCGATGTAGATGCGCACGCCTTCGGCCCGGCTGCTCACGTCAAGCAGGCGCATGAGCTGCGTCTTCTGCTCGAACAGGTCGAACAGCCTGCGCAGGCTGCCCATGTCGCTGGAGAAATCGCGCACGGCGAGCAGGTTGCGCTCGCCGGAAATCACCACCTGGTCCTGGCTTTCCTCCAGCGCCTCGCTGCCGGCCTGCACCGCGGCCTGCATCAGCGTGGCGATCTCGCTGCGCAACTGCTCGACCTCGGTCTTCAGCCGCTCGCGCACCTCCTCGATGGCCAGGCCCGTGTAGTGCTGCGTGAGGAAATTGCTGGCCTCGATCAGCTGCGCCTGGGTGTAGTCCTGCGCGGTGAAGAGAACGCGGTTCTGCACGTCGCCATCGGGCGAGACGAGGATCACCAGCACCCGCCGCTCGCCCAGGCGCAAAAACTCGATGTGGCGGAACACGCTGGGCTTGCGCGGCACCGTGACCACGCCCACGAAGTGCGAGAGGTTGGACAGCAATTGCGCGGCGTTCGCGATCACGCGCTGCGGCTGGCCGGGCGACAACGACGGCTCGAACTCGGGCGGCGTCTCCTGCCCATGATGCGGCTGTGCGGTCAGCATGGTGTCGACGAACAGCCGGTAGCCGCGCGGCGTCGGAATGCGTCCGGCGCTGGTGTGCGGACTGGCGATGAGGCCCAGCTCCTCGAGGTCGGCCATCACATTGCGGATGGTCGCGGGCGAAAGTTCCAGCCCTGAAGCGCGCGACAAGGTGCGGGAACCGACGGGCTGGCCCTCCGCGATATAGCGTTCGACCAGCGCCTTCAGCAGTGTCTTGGCGCGCTCGTCCAGCATGGTTTCCATTGTAGGTTCGCAACGCCCGCGCGGGCCTTTGCGCAGAGGGTGCTGTGGTGTAATCCCGCGGATGAGTCGCCGCTTCCGCCATGCCGCCCTGGTGGGCAAGTACCACGCGCAAGGCATACGAGGCGGGCTGGAGGAAATCGCTCAGTTCCTCGTCCGCCAGGGTCTGGAGGTGTCGCTCGAGCGCGAGACGGCGCTCCACACCGGGCTCACCGGGTTCGAGGCGCTCACCCCCGCCGAGCTGGGCCGCCAATGCGACATCGCCATCGTCGTAGGCGGCGACGGCACCATGCTCGGCATCGCGCGCGAGCTGGCACGCCACGGCACGCCGCTGGTAGGCATCAACCAGGGGCGCCTGGGCTTCATCACCGACGTCACCTTCGGTCAGTACGCCGAGGCGCTGGTGCCCATGATCGCCGGCGACTACGAGGAGGAGCGGCGCACCATGCTCGAAGGCACCGTGCACCGCAACGGCGAGCCCATCTACGACGGCATCGCGATGAACGACGTGGTGGTCAGCCGCGGCGCGACCGCCAGCATGGTCGAATTGCGCATCGACGTGGGCACGGAGTTCGTCGCCAACATGCGCGCCGATGGTCTCATCGTGGGCTCGCCCACTGGATCCACGGCCTACGCGCTGTCAGCCGGCGGTCCGATCCTGCACCCCAGCATCGGCGGCTGGGTGATGGTCCCCATCGCGCCGCACGACCTGTCGAACCGGCCCATCGTGCTGCCCGACTCGCGCGACATCCGCATCGAAATCGTGGCCGGGCGCGACGCAAGCGTGAATTTCGACATGCAGGGCATGACCAGCCTGGTCCACGGTGACTGCGTGACAGTGCGCCGCTCGGCACACCAGGTACGCTTCCTGCACCCACTGGGCTGGAGCTATTACGCCACGCTGCGGCGCAAGCTGCGCTGGCATTCGGGGGCGAACTGATGCTCAAGCGCCTGGCGCTGCGCGACTTCGTGATCGTGACCTCGCTCGAGGTCGATCTGCACTCCGGCTTTTCGGTGCTGACGGGCGAAACCGGCGCGGGCAAGTCCATCCTCATCGACGCGCTGCAGCTGGCACTGGGCAGCCGCGCCGACGCCGGCGTGGTGCGCGAGGGCACGACGCGGGCCGAGATCAGCGCCGAGTTCGACACGCCTTCGAGCCTCATATCCTGGCTGGACGAGGCGGGCTTCGACCCGGGCGACACGCTCCTGCTGCGTCGAACCATCGACGCCCAGGGCAAGAGCCGCGCATGGGTCAATGGCAGCGCGGCCACCGTGGCGCAGCTGCGCGAAGCTGCCGACCATCTCGTCGACATCCATGGCCAGCACGCTTGGCAGAGCCTGACCCGCGGCGTCGCGGTGCGCGCCCTGCTCGACGCCTACGCCGGCGTCGACCCGGCTCCCTTGGCGCAGGCGTGGTCCCGCAGGAAGGCAGCCGACGACGCACTGCAAAGCGCGCGCACCCGGCAGGCCGAGCTGGCGCGCGAGCATGAGCGCCTCGCCTGGCAGGTCGGCGAGCTGGACCAGCTCGCCCCCGGCGAGGACGAGTGGGACGAGCTCAACGCCGAGCACCAGAAGCTCTCGCATGCGCAGGCACTGATGGACGCCGCACGCTCGGCGCTCGACGCAGTCAACGATGCCGACCAGAACGCCGAATCGCTCACCGGCCGCGCGGTCGACTCGCTGCAGCAGGTGGCTTCCTACGACCCGCACCTCGCCTCCGTGATCGAGGTGCTGCAGGGTGCCCAGGCCCAGCTGCAGGACGCCGCGCACACGCTGTCGAGCTACCTGCACCACGCCGACCTCGAGCCTGCGCGCCTGCAAGAGGTGGACGAACGCTTGGCGGCCTGGATGGGCATGGCACGGCGCTACCGGCGCACACCGGCCGACCTGCCCGCACTGCAGGCCGAATGGCGCCGGGAACTGTCCGCCCTGGATGCCGCCACCGACCTCGACGCACTGGAGCGCGAGCTGGCCGAGGCCCAGCGCGCCTACGACGCGGCAGCGCGCAAGGTGTCCGCCGCCCGCGCTCAGGCCGCGCCCCGGCTCGCCGACGCGGTCACGCAGGCCATGCAGCAGCTGGGCATGGCGGGCGGGCGCTTCGAGATCGCGCTGGTCGCCCAGGAGGCGCCGCAATCCTTCGGGCTGGAATCGGCCGAGTTCCTCGTTTCCGGCCACGCGGGCAGCACCCCCCGGCCGCTCGCCAAGGTGGCTTCAGGCGGCGAGCTGTCTCGCATCGCATTGGCCATCGCGGTCACCACCAGCCAGCTGGGCGAAGCCGGCACGCTCATCTTCGACGAGATCGATGCCGGTGTGGGAGGGGCGGTGGCCGAGACGGTGGGCCGGCTGATGAAACAGCTGGGCCGGGACCGGCAGGTCCTGGCCGTGACGCACCTGCCACAGGTGGCTGCCTGCGCCGACCACCACTACATCGTCGCCAAGGCCTCGCACGAAGGCCGCACACGCAGCGACGTGAACCTGGCCAGCGGCGAGGCCCGGGTCGGGGAGATCGCGCGCATGCTGGGCGGCGAGCGGCTGTCGGGCACCAGCCGGGCACATGCGCAGGAAATGCTTTCGGTGGGCGCGGAGGGCCCTGTGCCGCGCGGCGGTCGCAGGCGTTCATGAGCACGGTCATGGACAGCGGCACGCCCGTCCAAGCCCAAACCGGGGAACCGGCCATTCCGCCGGCTCCGCCGCGCGAGGTGGTGCTGGTGACCGGCATCTCGGGTTCAGGCAAGTCCATCGCGCTCCATGCGCTCGAGGACGCCGGCTTCTTCTGCGTCGACAACCTGCCGCCCGAGCTGCTGCGGGAGTTCCTGCGCGTGGAACACACGCACTCGCAGCGCCGCGTGGCCATCGCGGTCGATTCGCGCACCGGCTCGCTGCCGCACCTGCTCAAGCTGCTCAAGGAACTGCCTACGGAAGGCGTCTCCATCCGCTCGATCTTCCTCGATGCCAACACCGACACGCTGGTGCGCCGCTTTTCCGAGACGCGCCGGCTGCATCCGCTGTCGCAGGAGACACCGCCCGTCCATCCCGGCCGCCGCCGGGAGGACGTGTCGCCCTTCGGCCACCGGGCACTGATCGATGCCATCGAACTCGAGCGCGAGATGCTTTCGGAGCTGCGCGAGATGTCGACGGTCATCGACACCAGCCAGCTGCGTCCCGGCCAGCTGCGAGGATGGATGCGCAGCCTGGTCGGCGCGACGGGCAGCCCGCTCACCCTGGTGTTCGAGTCCTTCGCCTTCAAGCAGGGCGTGCCACTGGACGCCGACTACGTGTTCGACGTGCGGGTGCTGCCCAACCCGCACTACATCCGCGAACTGAGGCCGCTCACCGGACGCGACGCACCGGTAGCCAAGTACCTGGAGGAACAGCCCGAGGTCGGCGACATGCTGGCCCAGATCGAGGCCTTCCTGGCACGCTGGTTGCCCGCGTTCGAAGACGACCAGCGCAGCTATCTCACCGTGGCCATCGGCTGCACCGGAGGACAGCATCGTTCGGTGTACTTCGTCGAGATGCTGGCGCGCCGGTTCGCCGGCCGTGCCGCGACGCTGGTTCGGCATCGAGAACTCGACGCCAGGAACTGACCCCCCACTTCCCCGCCGGGACAGAAGCAAACATCCGGCCGTACGCGGCTCACGCCGTTCCCCTCGATGTCTTCTCCCCAGACCTTCACCCTTCCGCTGTTCCCGCTGCAAGCGGTGCTGTTCCCAGACGGCCTGCTCTCCCTCAAGGTGTTCGAGGCGCGTTACCTCGATCTCGTGGGCAGTTGCCTGCGCGAGAGCAAGCCCTTCGGCGTGGTCGCGCTCAAGCAAGGGAGCGAGGTGCGCCACGGCGCCGACAAGATCGCCTTCGAAACGATGGGCACGCTGGCCGAACTGGTGGAGGTGGACAGCGCGCAGCCAGGCATCCTGCATGTGCGCTGCCGGGGGGGCCAGCGCTTCGACGTCAAGGCGAGCAGCCAGCAGTCCGACGGCCTGTGGGTCGCCGAGGCGAGCTGCCTGCCCGATGACGAGGTCTCGCCCCCTCCCGAGACCATGTACGAAACGGTGCGAGGCCTGGCCAATGCCATCGCCCGGCTGAAGGCGCAGGGCACCGAGCCTTTCCTCGCGCCTTATCGCTTCGACAGCGCGAGCTGGGTGGCCAACCGCTGGTGCGAGATCCTGCCGATCTCGCTGCTGGCCAAGCAAAAGCTCATGGAGCTGCCCGACGGGCAGGTCCGCCTGAAAATCGTCGACGAGTTCCTGCGTGGCAAGGGCGTGGTGAAGTAGGCGCTACGCGGCTTCGAGCAGTTTGCGCAGCGGCGCGGGCAATCCGGCCGACAGCGCTTCCTCCACGGCGAACCAACGCCCGGCCGGCAGCGCATCGACCACGCCCTGCAGGTGCTCCTGCGGCAATGCATCCGGCAGCGTCCAGCGCATCGGGTGCAGCGCCCAGTCGAAGTGCGTGAGCACATGGGTGAACCTGGGCAGGGCAGCACCCGCGCCCGGCCACTGCCGAGTGGCACCCTCGAAAGCATCCAGCGAGTCGAATTCCGGCAGGCTCCACAAGCCCGCCCATACACCCGTCGAGGGCCGCTGCGTGAGCCACAGCGCATCGCGCCAACGCAGCCACAGCCACCAGTGCTCCCGACGCCCGCGCCGCAGTCGGCGGCTCTTGACGGGGTAGTCCTGAGGCCGTCCTGCGCGCGCCGCGCCGCATTGCGGCTGCACCGGACAAAGCATGCAGCGCGGGGAGCGCGCCAGGCACACGGTGGCGCCCAGGTCCATCAGTCCCTGGGTGTACGCCTCGACGCCTTCTTGCGGCAACAGGCTCGTCGCCTCGTCCCACAGGCGGCGTTCGTGAGCCGCCACCGCCAGGTCATCACCGAAGGCCAGCACGCGCGCCAGGACCCGCTTGACGTTGCCGTCCAGGATTGCGGCACGCTCCGCGAAGCAGAAGGCGGCGATCGCCGCGGCCGTGGAGCGCCCGATGCCAGGCAGGCGGGCGAGCGCCTCGCTGCTGCGCGGAAACGCGCCTCCATGCTCTGCAACCACCGCCTGGGCACACCGATGCAGATTGCGCGCCCGGCTGTAGTAGCCCAACCCGCTCCACATCGCGAGCACCTCGTCGACCGACGCGGCGGCCAGCGCATGCACATCGGGGAAGCGCTCCAGGAAACGGCCGTAGTAACCGATCACCGTCGCCACCTGGGTCTGCTGGAGCATGATCTCCGACAGCCAGACGCGGTAGGGATCGCGCGTGCCCTGCCAGGGAAGGTCATGCCGCCCGTGGCTGCGCTGCCACTGCACGACCGCGGCCGAGAAACTGCCGGAGCCCGAGTTCACGATGACATCAGCCGTGGCGGATCAGCACCGGAACCGGCTCCTCGCTGGGCGGCAGTTCGATGTGCAGCAGTCCCACCTCGCGGGGCGCCTCCACGAGCTGCGCGTCCGAGTCCGCACGCAGCGCCGAAGTGAGCTCGCCGACACGCGCCAGGTACTGATGCAGGCGGTCATCCTGCGACTGCAGCTCGACGATGCGCTTCTCCAGTTCGCCGGCGGCGCTCTGGATGCGTTCCAGCGCCTCGCGGCGGCGGCGGAAGTTGCGCCGCCGCTCGCGCAGCTGCGAGTCCACCTGCGCCGACGAGCTTTTGCTCCACAGCTCGATCTCGCTGCTCGCGTTCTCGAAGATCACGCGCAGCTTGGTGATCAGCATGCGTCGGAACTGCTCCATGAACTTGGGCTGCGAGAGCTTCAGTGCCTGCGTGAGCCCCAGGTACTGCACGTAATTGCGCTCGATGAGCTCCAGCTCCTGCGTCCACCGGGACAGGTCCGATCCATTGACCAGCGACAGCCCGAAGCCGAACTCGGCATTGAGCTTGGCAAACGAGCCCTGGAGCATCTCGCGCAGCTCGTCTGTGCCGACGTGCGCCCGCTGGAGCTGCTCGCGCAGACGCCTGCACAGCGCCGTGAACGCCTTTTTCGCGCCGAGATTGAGGATCGAGGCCCGCATGTCCGACTGCATCTGCGCCACTTCCTGGCGCAGCCGGTCGCTGGACAGGCACGCCAGCGTGTCCTTCAGCATGCGGTTATGCACGACCCGCAACGCCTGCAGCTGCGTCGTGCACTGCTCGAACTCCGCGGTCTCCTGCTCCACCCGGCGCAACATCAGGCGCACCTTGGCACCGCTCTTGCCGCGGATACCGTTGAGCTCGAGCATCTGCTCGGCCAGCTGCCGCCGCGCATCGCGCAGGCGCCGCGAAACATGAGCGTCGACCGCCTCAACGGCATCGCTCACGGCCTGCTGGAGCACCTGGCGCCGCTGCGGCAGCAGCTGCGTGGACAAGGCCTCCTCGAGCTCCGTGAGTCGGCTGCCGGCCAGCGCCTGCACGTCGCCCGCCACGCGGGCAGCCAAGGCCTGTCGGGCCGACAGCGGAAACACGCGTTCGGGGTCCATGCCCAACGTGCGCGCCGTGGCCTGGCGCTGCGACTCGATCTGCGCGTGCACCTGCGCCGGCGTCGACAGCGGATCGATCAGCGCGTCAATCTTGTTCAGCACCACGAAGCGGCTGAGCCGATGGGTGTCCAGGTGATCGCGCCAGATGGCCAGATCAGATTTGGTGACGCCTGTGTCGGCGCCCAGGATGAACACCGTGGCATGCGCGGCGGGTAGCAGGCTCAGCGTCAGCTCGGGCTCGGCCCCGATGGCGTTGAGACCCGGCGTGTCGAGCACCACCAGGCCCTGCCGAAGCAGGGGATGCGGGTAGTTGATGAGGGCGTGCCGCCACATCGGCACCTCGACCAGACCCTGCGCGTCCGTCGGCGGATTCTCGTCAGGGCGTTGCTCGTCCCAGAAGCCCAGGGCGACCGCCTCGTCCTTCGTCACCCAGCGAGTGCGCATGACCTGCGTGAGCGCCTGCGACAGTTCCTCGGCCTGCGCCACCGGGAGCGGCACCCGGGTCCAGGCACGCGGCTGAGCGCGCAAATCGCCCAGGGAGTGGCCGTCGAGCCGCGTCTCGATCGGCAGCAGCGCCAGGCTGGGCGGCTCTTCAGGGTCGTGGCCCAGCTCCACCGGACACATGGTCGTGCGCCCAGGCGTGGCCGGCAGCACACGCTTACCCGCGTCGGCGAAGAAGATGGCGTTGATGAGCTCCGACTTGCCCCGCGAGAACTCGGCCACGAACGCCACCACGAGCTTCTCGCCGGCCAGCCGCTGCGAAAGCGTCCCCAGCGCCTCGTTCATCGGTTCGTCGGCCAGCTCGTGCTCACCGAGGTATCGAACGAGATCGGCCAGGCGGCGGCCCAAAATCGATCGCCAGCTGCTGAGAGCATCGAAATTGCTGGCGAAAGTGGGGATCATCCGGTGGAACCTGACAGGGTGAATGCAAAGCCGCAGACCGCAAAGATAGCGCAAGCCCCTTGCGCTTCACGGCTCGATACATTCGCATACCGAATACCCGGCCCGAAGGCGTGACGGGTTCAACGTCTTTGGCAGCGGGGACAGAAGTAGGTGGAACGCTGACCCTGAACGACTCGCCGCACCGCAGTACCGCATTCCAAGCAGCCCATTCCTGCACGTCCGTAGACCCTGGCCTGGGACTGGAAACGCCCTGCCATCCCGTGCGCGTCGCGGAAGTCGCGCAGTGTCGATCCACCGAGGTCGAGCGCGCGCGCCAGAGTCTGACGCACTGCCAGCGCGAGGCGCTCGCAACGCGGCCGGCTGATGCGATCGCTGGCAGTACGAGGATCGATTCCGGCGATGTGGAGCGCTTCGCACGCGTAAATGTTGCCAGCGCCGACCACGATGTCGCCGGCTAGCAACGCAAGCTTGACCGCCACCCGACGCCTCTGCAGCGCGGCATGCAGATACGTGCCGTCGAAAGCGCTGTCGAAAGGCTCCAGGCCCAGGCCGGACAGCAGCCGGCCGGCCATGCCTTCATCACGACCCGGCGCCCATACGACGGCGCCGAAGCGGCGCGGATCCGTCAGGCGCAAGGTGCCCTGCGTGGTGACAAGGTCGAAATGGTCATGCGCGCCGGCTTCGCCAGCGTCGAGGCCGAAAGCCAGCGAGCCCGACATACCGAGGTGCATCAGCAGTCCTCCCGCCGGCGCGGCGCCGGCATGCAGGGGCAACCATAGATATTTGCCGCGCCTTGACACTTCACCCACGATTTGGGCGACCAGGTGCTCGGGTGCCACCCCCAGAGGCCAGCGCAGGGGCTTGCCCAGACGCACCGCGGTCACTTGCGCACCGCGAATGCGCTCGCTGAAGCTCTGGCGCGTGACTTCCACCTCAGGCAACTCTGGCATGAGGGAATTATCGTGAAGGGGCGGCCTCCATCACGGTCGCGACCCATCCTCGCACTGGGCCTTCACTAAAATCGATCGAGCCACAGGAGCCTTCCATGCCAGCCCGTTTCTCACTCCGCCTGCGGGCGCTGGCCATCGCCGCGGCGACGCTCGCGGTCAGCGTGGCCGCTGCGCAGAGTACCGAGCCGCCCACGCGCTCCCCTCTGGACGCGCAGCTGTTTTACCAGCTCCTCATCGGGGAAATCGAACTGCGCCAGGGAGAGCCAGGGGCCGCCTATCAGGTCGTGCTCGATGCAGCCAGGAAGACCAAGGACGAGCAGCTGTTCCGACGCGCCACCGAGATTGCCGTTCAGGCGCGCGCCGGCGAGCAGGCCTTGGCCGCGGCGCAGCAGTGGCGAGCCGACCTGCCCGCCTCCGTGGACGCGCACCGCTACGTCGTTCAGATTCTCGTTGCGCTCAACCGTGCACCCGACACGGTCGATCCCCTGCAATCGCTGCTGAAGATCACGCCCGAATCCGAGCGAGCCAACGTGATGATGAGCCTGCCCCGCCTCTACGCGCGCGTGCAGCAGAAGGAGCAGATCCCAGGCCTTCTGGAGCAGGTGCTCAAGCCCTACGCCGACTCGCCCTCCACCCGCACCGCCGCCGGTGTGGCATTGGGCCGCGCCTGGCTCATCGCGGCCGACCCTGCGCGCGCCCTGGAACAGGCCCGCCGCAGCCTCTCGCGCGACCCGCAGGCGCAGGCACCCGCGTTACTGGCGCTCGAGCTGCTTCCCGGCACACCAGCAGCGGAAGCCGTGGTGAAGGAACATCTCAACAACAACCCCACGAGTCAAGCGGTGCGCCTGGCGTACGCGCGAGTTCTCACCGCCTCGCAACGCTTTGGAGATGCCGTAGGACAACTGGAAGCCGTCACGCGAGGCGATCCCAGCGCCGCGCCGGCGTGGTTGACGCTCGGCGCACTGCAACTGGAGCTTCGGCAACCGAAGCAGGCCAAGGCAGCGCTGGAGCGCTACGTGCAGCTGGTGCAGGCCGACGCGGCACGTGCCGTCGACCCGCACGACGACGCCGAGGACGAGCAGCCCACGGCATCCGAGCGCGGGCTCATGCAGGCCTGGCTCATGCTTGCCCAGGCTGCGGAGCAGCAGAACGATTTCAAAAGCGCCGAGGAATGGCTCAAGAAGGTCGACAACCCGCAGCGTGCGCTCGAAGTCCTGTCGCGCCGCGCCTCCATCATGGCCCGGCAAGGACACCTGCGTGAGGCTCGAGAGCTCATCCGCCGCGCGCCTGAGCGCAGCGAGGAAGACAGCCGCGCCAAGCTCATGGCCGAGGTCCAGATGCTGCGCGAGGTGAAGAACTGGGGCGAGGCGAACAAGCTCCTCACCACCGCCAACCAAAAGTATCCGGACGACGTCGACCTGCTGTACGAACAGTCAATGACAGCCGAGAAGCTCAACCGCATGGACGAGATGGAGCGCCTGCTGCGACGTGTCATTGAACTCAAGCCCGACCATCACCATGCGCAAAACGCACTGGGCTACTCCCTGGCCGATCGCAACCAGCGCCTGCCCGAGGCGAAGGCGCTGATCCAGCGCGCACTCGAGATCGCGCCCGGTGAGCCGTTCATCACCGATAGCCTGGGCTGGGTCGAATACCGCCTGGGCAACCACCCGGAGGCACTGCGCTTGCTTCGCGGCGCCTATCAGTCCCGGCCTGACCCGGAAATCGCCGCTCACCTCGGCGAAGTGCTGTGGATGAGCGGTCAGCGGGAAGAGGCAAAGCGGGTCTGGCGCGAGGGCCGCAGCCGGGATTCGACCAATGATGTGCTGCGCGAGACACTTGCGCGCCTGAAGGTCGGCGACCTGTGAGCTGCCGCAACATGCCGTTTCGCGTCACCTCCCGCGGGGTCAGCTCTACCGCCGGCCGTGCGCCCGCCTGGACAAACCTGGAGCCAATACGGCCGTCGCATACAAGCTCGCCCGCATGATCTACTTCATGCTCACCCGAAGTGAGGACTACGTCGACCAAGGCCAGCAGAAGTACGAGGAGCAGCAGCGCCAGCGCTCCATAGCAGCGCTGTGCCACCGCGCGACCGACCTCGACTTCGTTAGCACAACCAGCGCCACAACGGCATGAGACTCGCGCGCGGTTACTCGTTTCTAAAGGGGCACGCCGCCGGTTGGCTCGTCTGGATGCTGGTCGCTGCTGCCGTCGCCGGCTGCGCCACACCGCCAAGGCTCGCCACAGTAGAGGGCGATACGCTAGCTGGCCGCATGACCGTGCAGGTGGAAGCAACGCCCACCAGCCGGGCCCGCAGCCTCAGCGCAGCCTTCGACCTCCAGGGCAGCCCCGAGCAAGGCCGCCTGGACCTGAGCACGCCGCTGGGCACCATGCTCGCGCAAGCGCATTGGGCGCCAGGGCGGGTGGCACTGTTCACGCCAGAAGGTGAGCGGCAGTTTGCGAACCTCGATGAACTCACCCGCGAGGTGCTAGGCGAAAGCCTCCCGCTTGCCGCCCTCTTCGACTGGCTTCGCGGCCGGCCCTGGCCCGGTGCGCCCAGCACGCCGACATCCGGATCGCCGGAGTCCGGCTTTCGTCAGCTCGGCTGGGTGGTGAGCTTGGCCCGGTACGCCGAAGGCTGGGTCTCAGCCCGCAGGGAATCCCCGCCCGCCGTGCTGGTGCGCGCACGCTTGGAACAGCCGTGAGCCTGCGTTCCCTTGTGGATGTGGCGGCTCCCGCCAAGCTGAACCTGTTCCTGCATGTAGTGGGGCGGCGACCGGATGGCTATCACCTGCTGCAGTCGGTGTTCGTCCTCATCGATTGGTGCGATACCTTGCACTTCGAGCGTCGCGACGACGGCCGACTGGCGCGCCACGATCTCACGGCCCCCCTGCCGGCCGATGACCTGTGCCTGCGCGCGGCACGCTCGCTGAAGGCCGCAAGCGGCACACCGTCGGGCGCAGACATCTCGATCGACAAGCAGGTGCCGTGGGGTGCTGGCATGGGCGGCGGCAGTTCGGATGCCGCTTCGACGCTGCTGGCCCTGAACCGGCTGTGGGGCCTGAATTGGCCCCTCGATCGGCTGATAGCACTCGGCCTCTCGCTGGGCGCTGACGTGCCTTTTTTCCTCGGAGGGCACAACGCCTGGGTGGAAGGTATCGGCGAGCGACTCACACCGCTCGACCTGGCGCCCCATGGCTTTGCAGTCATCAAGCCCGCCGCAAGCATCGCAACGCAATCGATCTTCGCGAGCCCATTACTCTTACGAGACAGCAATGCTGCTATACTTTCAGGCTTTCTTGCAGAGGTCGGAATCGACGGGCTTTTGGCGGGATACGGGCGCAACGATCTGCAGCCTGCCGCAGAAGCGCTGTGTTTCGAGGTGGCCCAAGCCGCCCACCTGCTGGAAGCCCGCTTCGGCAATAGCCGTATGACGGGTTCAGGCAGTGCAATCTTTGCCAGAACAGGCCGTATCGATGGCACAGGAAGTCCGCCCATGGCGACTCTGCCGGTACTCCCGGCAGATTGGACGGGAAGAATGTGCGTCAGCCTGCAGCAGCACCCCCTCGTCGGGTGGGCAGCAGGTTGAACGTTTGCGGTTTCCGGCGCTTTGCCGGGAACCTGTGTAGGGGAGTCGCCAAGTTGGTTAAGGCATCGGATTTTGATTCCGACATGCGAGGGTTCGAGTCCTTCCTCCCCTGCCAAAT
>CBINBY010000104.1:0-15341 GCA_966248995.1 uncultured Burkholderiales bacterium
CCGACAGGCGCATCTGCTCGATGTGCTCGTTGATCGAGCTGTCCTTCTCGATGAAGAGGTCGCGTTGCGGGACGTAAGCCTCGGGCTGATAGTAGTCGTAGTAGCTGACGAAGTACTCGACCGCGTTCCTCGGGAAGAACTCGCGGAATTCGCTGTACAACTGGGCGGCCAGCGTCTTGTTGGGTGCGAACACAATGGCTGGGCGTCCGAGCCGCGCAATCACGTTCGCCATGGTGTAAGTCTTGCCAGATCCCGTGACACCCAGGAGCGTCTGGAAGCTCAGGCCATCTCGCACACCCTCGGCCAACTGCTCAATCGCCGCAGGCTGGTCGCCTGCCGGCAGGTAGGGCTGGAACAGCTGGAACGGCGAGCCGGGAAAGTTCACGAACTGGCCCTGCGAGGCGTCTATGGCATCGGCAGTGGCAGGCAGGTCAGGCATGCGGACGGATCCTCACTCCAAACTAGAATTCCGCGGTTCTCCTCAGGGTAAACGTGAGGGCGACCAGCGAGGGTAGCCCAAGTTACGTACCGCTACGAGCACAATTTCGCGTCAAACCACGCAAGGAACAAACATGCCTTCGCTATTCGCCGCCGTCGACATGGCGCCCCGCGACCCCATCCTGGGATTGAACGAGCAGTTCGCCGCCGACCCCAACCCCGCGAAGGTAAACCTGGGGGTCGGCGTCTACTACGACGACGAAGGCAAGTTGCCGCTGCTCGAGTGCGTGGCACGCGCTGAGCGCCAGATGACCGAGGCACCGAAACCCAGGGGGTATCTGCCGATCGACGGCATCGCCACCTATGACCGCGCTGTCCAAGGTCTTGTATTCGGGAGCGACAGCGAAGCAGTCAAGTCGGGCCGGATCGCCACGGTCCAGGCGGTGGGCGGCACCGGTGGCCTGAAGATCGGCGCCGACTTCCTGCAGCGCCTCACCCCTAGTGCCAAGGTGCTCATCAGTGATCCAAGCTGGGAAAACCACCGTGCGTTGTTCGAGAGCGCAGGTTTCGCCGTGGAAAGCTACCCATACTACGACGCGGCAGGCCGGGGCGTCGACTTCCCCGCCATGCTGGCGAGCCTGCAGACCGCCGCTCCCGGCAGCGTGGTCGTTCTGCACGCCTGCTGCCACAACCCCACGGGCTACGACCTCGACCCGGCGCAATGGTCGGAAGTGGTTGAAGCCGCCAAGTTGCGAGGCCTGGTGCCTTTCCTCGACATGGCGTACCAGGGCTTCGGCGAAGGGATCACGGAGGATGGAGCGGTAATCGCGCAGTTCATGGCGTCCGGACTCAGCTTCTTCGTCTCCACGAGTTTCTCCAAGAGCTTCTCGCTGTACGGCGAGCGAGTTGGCGCGCTGAGCGTTGTTTGCGTGTCCAAAGACGAGGCCGAGCGCGTTCTCAGCCAGCTCAAGCGCGTGATTCGGACCAACTACTCCAACCCGCCCACTCACGGCGCACAGGTGGTCGCAACGGTGCTAACCACGCCCGAACTGCGCTCGCTGTGGGAGGCGGAACTTGCCGGCATGCGAGTTCGCATCAAGCAGATGCGCCATGCTCTGGTGGAAAAGCTCAAAGCCGCGGGTTTGAAGCAGGACATGAGCTTCATCAACCAGCAAAAGGGCATGTTCAGCTATTCGGGCCTCAACCGCGAACAGATGCAGAAGCTGCGCAGCGACTACGGCATTTACGGCGTCGATTCGGGACGCATCTGCGTGGCAGCGCTCAACAGCAGGAACATTGATGCCGTGGTGCATGCCATTGCTGGGGTCATGTGAAGGGAGCCCAGCTCACCGGAACACGAGGCCCGGCGCAAGCCGGGCCTTTTTCTTGCTGCAATAGATTGATGCGGTGCAGCGTTGCGTGGCCCTCTTCACGGGCCTGGGCCCGCGTGACTTCTAGAATGCGCACAGACGGCATGGTCTTAGAGCGACCGAGCCATACCGATTCGAGATGTCACGACGCGTGCAGGGCTTTCGAGCGCCGCCGCCAAGGATCGCTGAAAAGAAGGAACTTCGATGCTGTACCAGTTGTATGAAGCCCATCGTGCATTGCTGAGCCCGTTTGCCGAGTTTGCAAGCGCGTCCTCCAAGCTGTACAACCACCCGCTTTCGCCCTTCACTCACACACCCATGGCGCACCGGGTGTCCGCCGGACTGGACTTGTTGCATCGGCTGTCCAAGGAATATGAGAAGCCGGAGTTCAACATCACTTCTGTCAACGTAGGCGGTGTAGACGTCGCGGTACAGGAACAGGTAGCCATCCAGAACCCGTTCTGCCGGCTGCTGCGCTTCAAGCGCTTCACCGACAACCTTTCCTTGCTGACGAAGATGAAGAGCCAGCCCACGGTGCTGATCGTGGCGCCACTCTCGGGGCACCATTCGACACTGCTGCGCGACACGGTGCGCTCATTGCTGCAGGACCACAAGGTGTACATCACCGACTGGACCGATGCACGCATGGTCCCGGTGGAGGAAGGACCGTTCCACCTTGATGATTACGTTGCTTACGTGCAGGAGTTCATCCGGCATGCGGGACCCGAGGTGAACGTCATATCGGTATGTCAGCCTACGGTTCCGGTGCTGGCCGCAATTTCGCTCATGGCCTCCAACGGGGAAGCGACACCGCGCACCATGACGATGATGGGCGGGCCGATCGATGCACGCCGCTCCCCCACCGCTGTGAATAACCTCGCAATGAACAAGAGCCACGAATGGTTCGAGCACAACGTGATCTACCGCGTGCCTGTGAACTACCCCGGTGCTGGTCGCCGCGTGTACCCCGGTTTCCTGCAGCACACTGGCTTTGTGGCGATGAACCCGGACCGCCACCTCAGCTCGCACTACGACTACTTCTTGGACCTGGTGCGTGGCGACGATGAAAGTGCCGAGGCCCATCGCAAGTTCTACGACGAGTACAACGCAGTGCTCGACATGCCGGCCGAGTACTACCTGGACACGATCAAGGTGGTGTTCCAGGACTTCGCTCTTGTCAACGGCACTTGGGAAGTAAACGGCCAGTTGGTCCGCCCGCAGGACATCACGACAAGCGCCCTGCTCACCGTGGAGGGCGAGCTCGACGACATCTCCGGCGCTGGACAAACCAAGGCCGCGCACGAGTTGTGTACTGGCATTCCTAAGGACCGGCAGTTCCACTACGACGTGCAGGGCGCAGGGCACTACGGCATCTTCTCCGGCAGGCGCTGGCGCGAAGCGGTCTACCCGCAGGTACGGGAGTTCATTGCCAACCACCAGGAGCCGGTGGCTCGGGCCGCGCGCGGCAATGGCAGCAGCGCCCGCTCACGACGGAAGGTTGCCGCCAGCGCTTGAGGTGTACTTCGGTGAGCACTTCGACCCGCATGGCCGACGCAATCGACGCCGTGTTGCCCCAGACGCAATGCACGCGCTGCGGCTTCCCGGACTGCCGGTCCTACGCCGAGGCGATCGCAGCCCATGCTGCACCGATCAACCGCTGCCCGCCCGGTGGCGCCGAGGGCATTGCAAGGTTGGCGAAGCTCACCAACCGTCCGGTCCACCCATTGGATGAGGCGCAGGGCAAGGAAGGCCCGCGCAGCGTCGCCGTGATCGACGAAGCTTGGTGCATCGGCTGCACGCTGTGTTTGAAGGCCTGTCCCGTGGACTGCATCGTAGGAAGCTCCAAGCAGATGCACACGGTGGTCGAGGATGCGTGCACCGGCTGCGAGTTGTGCGTCCCTGCGTGCCCGGTGGACTGCATCTCGGTGGTCAATGCCAGTGGGGAGCGCACCGGCTGGGATGCCTGGAGCGCCGAAGCCGCAGAGGCCGCTCGCAGCGCGTACGTCTTCCATCGGGATAGGTTGGAGCGTGAGCGAGCGGAACGCGACAACCTGCTCGTCGCCAAGACAACTCATGCTTTGGCCGATTTGCCCACTTCCGCGCTCACTGAGCCCGTAGGCCAGGAGGCCAAGCGCGCTGTCATGGAGGCGGCTCTCGCACGCATACGGGCGCGAAAAGCCAGACCCTAACGCTCGGTATCCAGACGCCACCAACCCGACACCTTCACAAGGGCCGGAAGAGCTTCGAGGGCGGCCCGTGTATCGGTCGCCTCCTACAGCGGGATCGGAATGCTCCTATGCGCGTCTGCATGACAAGCCGACCCCTCGCCAGCGCACGGGGCGCCTAGTCTTGAGCAGTGGCCTGCGGCGGCCATGGCGGGAGTCCGCATGAAGCATGATCGCATCGAGGGTCATTGGAAGCAAACGAAGGGACGTGCACGGAAGGCTGCGGGTCGTTGGCTGCCAAGCGCGAGTCAGCCCGCGGCGCGAGCAGCACGGCAGCGGGAAGAAAGGTACTTGGGCACTGACGAAGAGGCGGGCGGCGATCGCCAGCCACGCACGAGGTTCGAGGAGCTGGCATGAAACGCTTGCCATGGACTTTGGCCGTCGCCGCGCTGGTTGCTGCTGGCTGCGAGCCGAAGAAGCCGGCCGATCCGCCGCGCCCCAAGACGGCGGCAATGCATGCGGTGGGACAATCGGCGCTCTATGAACGCATCGCTGATGGAGCCCTTTTTCGCCGTCCTGAGGGCGGCCAATCCGCAACCCGCCAGTGAGCTCGAGTACACCAGCGTGTTCGAGCTGCTGGCGGCCGTACTGTTGTCTGCGCAAGCCACCGACGCCGGTGTCAACAGGGCCACCCGGCGACTGTTTGCCGTAGCCAACACGCCCGAGCGCATGGTGGCCCTGGGCGTGGACGGCATCACTGAATACATCAAGTCCATCGGCCTGTTCCGCAACAAGGCTCGCAATCTGCACGAGACCAGCCGGATCTTGCTCGAACAGCATGGTGGCCAGGTCCCCCGCACTCGGGAAGCTCTGCAGGCGCTGCCCGGCGTGGGCCGCAAGACGGCCAACGTGGTGATGAACGTGGCGTTCGGTCAGCCTACGATAGCGGTGGACACTCATATCTTCCGAGTGAGCAACCGCACAGGGCTCGCGCCTGGCAAGGACCCACTGGAGGTGGAACTGAAGCTGCTGGAGCGCGTACCCGATGCGTACCGGTTGCATGCACACCACTGGCTGATCCTGCACGGCCGCTATGTGTGCATCGCCAAGCGTCCTCGTTGCGAGGAATGCGCAGTTGCACAGTTCTGCGACTCCCGGTCGCTGTTTTAAGGCGCCTCTCCTCGTCAGCGGGAGGCACTCGCCAAAGCGGCGTGAGGGCACCTGAATCGGCAACCTTGAGTCCTTGTCGGCACCGTGTCCCGGCGCCTGTTTCTCACATACTGTGCCGGAATGAACGGCCCGTCGTGGCACCAACGGACCGTTGTGTAGGCGCGACCTACAATGGCGCGTTCTGTGCGACCACGCTTGCGCGCCCATGTCGAAGATCGATGAGCTTACCGAACGCGTCGAGAGGCTGCTGCTTCGGCATGAGGAGATCAAGCGCACGAATGCGCTGCTGGCGCAGCAGCTGGATGCAGTGACTCAGGAGCGCGACAGCCTCAAGCAGCGGCTCAACGTGGCGCGCACGCGCATCGATGCGCTCCTCGAACGACTGCCCGGCGATGACGCCGATCGGAACGCGCAATGAAGCAGATGGAAGTGACCATCATGGGGCAGAGCTACATCCTCGCCTGCCCTGAAGGCGGTGATGAGGCCTTGCTCAAAGCCGTGGCGGACGTGGACCGTGAGATGAGCGCGATACGCGATGCCGGAAAAGTCAAGGCACGCGAACGCATCGCTGTGCTTGCAGCCTTGAATCTGGCCTATGCGCTGGCGCAGCGGTCGACGGCTGCGCCGGTCTTGTCAGGTTTCGCGCACGAGGAGTCGGCAGGGTCTAGCACGGACCTGGATGGACTGATCCGGCGCGTCGATCAAGCCCTTGGTGTAGACGGTCAATTGCTGTGATGCGCCGAAGGGGCGCGCGTAGAATCATTCGGTCCGTTGCGTTCGCGTGGGTCCTATAGTTCCTTGAACCGATGCTCCTGTGAGCAAGGGCTTGGAAAATGCCCGGCGGGCGTGATCGTCTCGCGTCAGATGAACCCGAAGCCCGGTTGACCTCGCCCACCTGAATCCCCTTGGGTTCAGGAATGCGGCTCACGGCTCGCGACGGACACCTGTCTCCTTCCTTCCTCGTTTCTGAGATGGCCTACTGGCTGATGAAGAGCGAGCCCGACGAGTGCTCGATCGACGATGTTGTGCGTGCGCCTTCGCAGACCGTCGCGTGGTTCGGGGTGCGCGGCTGGCAGGCGCGCAACTTCATGCGCAACGAAATGCGCGTCGGCGATGGTGTCTTGTTCTATCACTCGTCGTGCGCAGTGCCCGGCATCTACGGCCTCGCCGAAGTGGCCAGCGAACCCTACCCGGATCAGACGCAGTTCGATCCTGAGAGCCCCTACTACGACGCGAAGTCGCGCCGCGAACGCCCTCGCTGGTACCTGGTCGACGTGAAGCTAGTGCGCAAGACCCGGCCCCTGCCGCTCGCTGAGATGCGCCACACGTCGTCGATCGCCAGCATGCAGGTCCTGCGACGTGGGAACCGCCTGTCCATCACGCCCGTCACGCCTGAAGAATGGGCCGAGGTGCTCAAGCTGCTGGAGACCGAATGATTTTCGGCCTCGAATGGCTGCTGATCCTCGAACTGCTGCTCCTCGGCTGCTTCACCGGCTTCCTGGCGGGGCTGCTGGGCATCGGGGGCGGCATGCTCATGGTCCCCTTCATCACGCTGCTGCTCTCTGCGCACGGCGTAGCCGCAGTCCTGTCGGTCAAGATGGCAATCGCCACGTCCATGACCACCATCCTGTTCACATCCATCTCCAGTGTGCGGGCACATCACCGGCGCGGGGCCGTACGCTGGGATCTCGTGCGTACGCTCGCCCCCGGTATCGTGGCCGGCGGCCTCCTGGCTGGGGCGGGGGTCTTCACCCTGCTCAAGGGGACGACCCTGGCGCTCGTCTTCGCCGTTTTCGTCGCCTTCTCGGCAACGCAGATGCTGCTCAACAAGAAGCCGCATGCCAGCCGGCAGATGCCAGGCACAGCAGGACGGTTTGCGGCCGGTGGCGGCATCGGCTTCGTGTCGGGTCTGGTCGGCGCCGGGGGCGGCTTCATCTCCGTGCCATTCATGACCTGGTGCAACGTACCCATGCACAACGCGGTGGCGACGAGTGCGGCGCTGGGATTCCCGATCGCGTTGGCCAATACGGTCGGCTACGTTATTGGCGGATGGTCGCAGCCGTCCGCGCTGCCGGGAGCCTTTGGTTACCTCTGGCTACCGGCGCTGGCGGTAATTGCGGCGGCCAGTGTGCTCTCTGCACCCAAGGGTGCGAAAGCGGCCCACGCGATGAACGTGCAGCAGCTCAAGCGCGTGTTCGCAGTGATGCTGTACATGCTGGCCATGTACATGCTTTACCAGGCCGTAAGAGGCTGAAGGACGCTACGCCGCGTCGAAGCGGATGCTCGCCAGCGTGACTTGGTTGCCCCCGCGGCGCTGCGCTTCGCTCAGCGCCTGCTCGGCAGCCCGCTTGAGTTCTTCCTGTGTATGCGCGGTGTGCGGGAAGCTGGCGACGCCCATGGAGACGGTAAAGCCGAGGTCGCGGCCTTCAAGGACCACGATCTGGGTAGCGCACTGCCGCCTCAGACCTTCCATGCGCGAATGCGCAGTAGCCAACCCCACCCCAGACAGCAGGATGGAAAAGCGATCCTCGTCCAGCCGGCAAGCGGCATCCATGGCACGGGTGTTGCCGCGCAGGAGGCGGCCTAGGGCCTCCAGCACGCGCATGCGCGCAGGCTCGCCCATGGCGCGCACGCCATCGGGCAACGAGTCCAGCGCGACGGAGACTAGCGAGAACTCGCGGTGCTCGCGGGAGGACAGGTCGACCTCGCGACGCAGTTGATCGTCGAAATGGACCCGCTGGTATAAACCGGTGATGCTGTCACGCAACGCCTGATCCTGCGTTTCGCGCCGCAAGGCCTCGATGGCGGATTGCTGCTGCTCGAGCTGTTTCAGAGCCTTGTCGAGTTGGGCTTCGCGCTGGCGTGCCTGCGTGGTTTCGATCCACACGCTCGCGAGGTACCGTGGAGCGTTGCCATCGGCCGAGGGCAACGCGGCGCGCACGACGTTGAATTCGCGCCGCTGTCGGTCGCGGTCGATGTGGTGGTCGGTGATCGTGGAACCAGACTGAGCGATGGCGGACAGATCCGCAGCCCTGAACGTACCGCCTGCATCGGGGCCGAGCAGCTCGGCGTCGGTATGCCCAAGCAGCTGTTCCGGAGAGCGGCCGAGCAGCGCGGCCATGCGAAGGTTGGCATGGACGTAGCGACCGCCGGGCATCTCCTTGATGGCGTAGGGCGCTTCAAGGCGCTCCACCAGCGCAAGGAGCAAACCGCCCATGGCCGAATGCGCTAACCCAAGCACAGCCGCAAGCTGGCTCGCCTGGTCGGCCAACTCGGAAGGCATGCGCTGCAGGGTCTCCGTCATCGCTGGGTCTCTCATCAAAACGATGCGCGCGGCACCGAGATCGACGGACGATCTTTGTCCGCAGGGGGCGGCTTGGCAAGATCCGAATCGCGATACCGGGTCCCAACCCCCTAGGTTGATGATAGCGGCGGGGGTCCTCGGGTCTTGCGTGTGCACCCGGCGAAGTGCCGAGTTGTTCACGCCCGGAAAGCCCCCTGCTCGCGGGGTTCAGCCCATGAGAATTTGAACGCTGTGCTCATAACGTTCGGTGAGCCTCTCGAACGATGCCAGCAGCGCCTCGCTGCTGTCGCCCAGCGCCTTCTGACCGTCGGTCGTGCGTACGCTGGTCAGGGCACGCGTCATGGCGCCCCACGTGCGCACGGCTTCGTCCAGCGAGTCGCGGATCTCTTGCGTCGTGAGCGGGGCAGCCTGGAGATACACCAGGGCCTCTTCGAACGCGACCCGGGACTTCTCGGCTTCGCTGTCGGCCGCTTCCGCGGCCTCACCACTCAGGAGCACGGCCAGGACGGCGTGTTTGGCCAGCCTCTGCGACAGCATGCGCTGGCGACCCGCGACGTTGATCACATGCAAACGCCCTCCTGCCCCTGAGGACTCGAGGGCGCTTACCAGGCGGTCGGCGCGCAGCAGCAACTCCTCGGCCAAGGTGTCCACCTCTACCAGGCGGCTGTGTTCCACGGACTCGGCGAGCAGGGCTTTCAAAGGTGCCCACGGTGCGCCCACGGCATCGAGCAGATCCCCGTAGGTGGCGCGCGACAAGCTCCTGCCGAGCACAGCCAGATTGCGGTCCACCCGCGATAACGCGTCCTGTAGCACAGGCTGTGCGGTGTCGAGACCCTGCAGCGCCTGCAAGGCATACAGCTTCACGATGCGCTGCGAGAGCATCCGCAGCTGACCGGCGCGGTTCACGGCCTCGGCCAGGCTGGCGGCAGCGATGACCTGCTGCGATACCTGGCCGATACGCAGGTTGCTGTGCATCGACGCCGTGCGCAGCACGCGGAACGCCTCGTCCTCCGACACCTGGCGCGCACGCATCAGGATGCCCTTCGCGCGATCCACGAGCTTGCGCTCTTCGAATCGGCGGGACAGCTCGGCCACCTGCTCCCTCAGCTGCTGCTCGTGGGCAAAACGCACCTGTGCCACATGGACCAGCGAGCGCAGCCGCTCACGGGCGTAGCCGTTGACTACATACTCGTGCACGCCCGCGTCCACCGCGCGCTTCATGCGGTCGACGTCGGGATCGGACGTGAACATGAGCACGGGCCGGGGCGCAGTGGTACGCAAGAGGGTGAGCATGTCGAACATGTCATCGTCCAGGTTCGCTTGCAGGACCACGACGAGATCCGGCCCGAGCCTCGCGGCCTCGTGCACCAAGTTGTTGCGCAACGCCGCACCAAGGACGCGAATGCCCACGGCCTCGAAGTCGCGGGCGACGTTCGCAGCATCGATCGAGACAGGCTCCAGCAGCAGGCAGGAAATCATCGACAGGCGGGCGCCGGGGCTATAGACACCTGCGTGAATCGCGAGGCGTCGACGCTGCCCCCACCTTAGCAGCGCCGGGCCGCGAGCTTCTGGCACAGCGCTTGCAAAACCTTGCTCGCGTGTGACGCTGCGCCGCGGGTCCTTCGCGCTGCTCGGGTCGTAGGCTTGCGCGAGCGGTCGGCCGCTTTGCCACCCGCCTTCGACGCCGGCCACCAGCTGTTTTCGTCCGGCGCCGTCCTGACCCTCTTCGATTTACTTCAACAAAACAGGCAATGTCGCACTTCAAGACCTTCGCGCGTGCCGGCCACTGGCCGACTCTGTTCGCCGCGTTCCTGTACTTCGATTTCTGCTTTGCCATTTGGGTGCTCAACGGCGCCATGGCGCCGTTTATCAGCGAGAGCTTCGCGCTCACGCCGGCGCAGAAGGGATTCATGGTCTCGGTGCCCATCCTGGCCGGGGCGCTGATGCGCTTTCCCCTGGGCGTGCTGTCGCAGTACATCGGCCGCAAGAACGCGGCGATGGTGGAAATGGGCTTGATCGTGGCGGCTCTGGGCTACGGATTCGTGCTGGTGCACAGCTACGACGCCGTGCTCGCGATGGGCGTGCTATTGGGCATCGCCGGCGCGAGCTTCGGGGTCGCGCTCTCGCTGGGCTCCGGCTGGTATCCGCCCAAGTACAAGGGGCTGGCCATGGGCATCGCGGGCGCAGGCAACTCGGGCACGGTGCTGGCCGTGCTCTTCGCGCCCCCGCTGGCCACGAAGTTCGGCTGGCAAGCGGTTTACGGCATCGCCGCGGCCACCATGCTGCTTCCGATGGTGGTGATGTGGTTCGCCGCAAAGGAACCGCCGGACCGCGAACACCAGACCTTGCGCGAGCACGTCTCGTGCCTGTTCGAGAAGGACGGCTGGGCCTTCAGCCTGATTTACATCGTCACCTTTGGCGGCTTCATCGGGCTGGCGAGCTTCCTGCCCACCTACTTCCATGACCAGTTTCGCGTAACCAAGGTCGAGGCGGGCCAGCTCACCATGCTGGCCACGCTGATGGGCTCGGCAGTGCGTGTGGTGGGGGGGTATATCTCCGACCGCGTGGGCGGCATCAACACACTGTCCGGCGTGCTCGTGCTGGTGGCGGTGACGCTCGTGCTGTGCGGCTTCGCGTCCGCCTCGGTGGCTGTCACCACGCTGCTGTTCATGCTGTGCTTCGCCGCGCTGGGTGCCGGCAACGGCGCCCTGTTCCAACTGGTGCCGTTGCGCTGGCCGCTCACGACCGCGGTCGCGGGCTCCATGATCGGCGAGGTCGGGGCGCTGGGAGGCGGGTTCCTGCCCAATGCCATGGGCCAGTCCAAGCAGCTTGCAGGGACCTATCTGTGGGGTTTCGTGTCCTTCGCGGCAATGGCCGTGGTCATGCTGCTGATGCTGCGCGTGGTGCAGATCCGCTGGACGCGGACCTGGGCCGAAAAAGGCGGCCGTGCCCGTCCAGCAGCACCATCGCCGGAGGTCGGTGGTATGGCGACCAGCAAGCTGCGCGTTCGGCATTGATGCCCGATAGGCAGCCCACCCTCCTCCCCCATCGACCGCACGCTAGCGCGGCAGGAAGAGCAGCCAGTAGACCAGCAGCAGGTTGAACAGCACTGACACCGCGAGGGCGATCTTCCATAGCGCCGCCGGATCGCGAGCCACGAGCGGCGTGCTCGCAGGCGCAGGCAGCGCCCGGGACGCTCCGCGCTCCAATGCGAGCGCGAGTTCCTCGGCAGTCTCGAAACGCTGCCGGCGATCGAGTGCAACGGCCTTGAGCACCACGTAGTCCAACCAAATGGGCACGTCAGGCCGAAGCCGGGACGGCGGCTTCGGATCGCGGCGGAAGCGCGCCTTCTGGTAAGGCTCGACCTCTCCATAGGGAAGCTTGCCGGTGAGCCATTGGTACAGCGTGACGCCCAGCGCATAGAGGTCGCCAGCGGCATCGGCCCGGGCGGGGTTCTCGTCGTCCCACTGCTCGGGGTTCATGTAGCTCGGCGTGCCCGCGTGCAGCAGGCGCAGGGGCTCGGGCTCGCTGCCGGACACCGCCACGCCCAAATCCAGCACGCGCCATCGGCCGTCGTCGCCCCAATGCAGGTTGCCGGGCTTCAGATCGCGATGAACGACGCCGTGCCGGTGCAGCCGTCCCAGCGCACGAACCACGGCCAGCGCGCCGGACACGATCTCGGGCACCGTGAAATGCTGCCTCTCTTCGAGCATCTGCTCCAGCGTGCGCCCGGGGTGCCAGTCGAAGACGGCGTAGAACGCCGTGGGGTTGGACGGCTCGCGCGCGCGGACGAAGTTCGCGTCCCCATGCTCGCCGGAACCCGTAGCGACCCGGCTGGCCAGCCATACCTCATGCGCGAGCATGGCCCGCTCCTCGCGGTCGCTGGCGCGTGACTCGTGCAGCGCCTTGATCGCCACCAGCTCCTCGGTGCCCGTGACCCGCGCCTGGTACAGCCGGTGCACGCCGCTGCTGGCAATCTGGGCGGTGACGGTGTAGTCGTCGAGCCGATCGCCGACCTTCAGGCGAGGCGGCACGGGCAGTTGCCGGCCCTGCAGCAGGCTGTCTTCCAGACGGCCTTGCGCAAGACCGCGCACCCGCAGCACCAAAGCCGTGGCGTTGTCGCGCGTGCCGGCATCGAGCGCCGCCTTGACGATGGCCCCGCTGGCGGACTGTGCATTGCCCTCTCGCGCCAGCGCAGCGAGCCGGGAGCGCTTGAGCACGCCGTGCACCCCGTCGGTGGTCAGCACGAAGACATCGCCGATGTGCAGCTCGCCCTGGAGGAAATCAATGCGCACGCGGTCATCCAGGCCCACCGCGCGGGTGAGCCGGCTGCGCTGGTCGGGATGGTCAAAGCAGTGGTCCTGCGTCAGCTGCATGAATTCGCTGTCCTGCCCGTCGCGCCGCTCGCGCCACAGCCACGCCCTCGTGTCGCCCACGTGCGCCAGCGTGAAGGCATGGCCACGCAGTACCAGCGCGGTGAGCGTGGTCATGGCTGCGGCACTGTCGGAGGCAGTGCCTTGTCGACGACGGTTGTGGTCGGCCAGCCAGGCGTTCTGCGCGCCGATTAGGCGGTCGAGCACGACGGTGGTGTCCCAGGTGTCGGGGCACGCGTAGTAGTCCTGCACGACGCTCATCACGCTCGTTTGCGCCGCCTCGCGACCGCCACCGCCCCCGGACACGCCGTCCGCAATGGCGGCCACGAGGCCGCGCGCCTCATCATGGGGCGCGGGCTGCACCGAAGCGGCGAAATCCTCGTTGATCTCCCGCGGCCCCTTCACGCTGCAGTGGCCGATCTCGACCTCAAAGCTCATCTTGGTGCACAGCCATGAATGCGAGGGCACCAATCTCTGGCACCGGCCTTGCTAATGCCTTCCCCGAGACGACGCGACATGCGGAGGAATCCATGCGAAAGATGAAGCTGGTGATGGTGGGCAACGGCATGGCCGGTGTGCGCACCCTCGAGGAGTTGCTGAAGATCGCGCCCGATCTCTACGACATCACGGTCTTCGGTGCGGAGCCGCACCCCAACTACAACCGCATCCTGCTGTCGCCCGTGCTGGCCGGCGAGCAGACGCTGGACGAGATCGTGTTGAACCCGCTCTCCTGGTACGAGGAAAACGGCATCCGGCTGCACCTGGGCAAGAAGGTGGTCGAGGTGGACCGCACGCGGCGCATCGTGCGCGCCGCCGATGGCACCGAGGCTGAGTACGACCGTCTGCTGCTGGCCACCGGCTCGCATCCGTTCATTCTGCCCGTGCCCGGCAAGGACCTGGAAGGCGTGATCGCCTATCGGGACATCGCCGACACCCAGGCCATGATCGATGCCGCGAGCAAGTACAAGCATGCCGTGGTCATCGGCGGCGGCCTGCTCGGACTGGAGGCCGCCAACGGGCTCATGCTGCGCGGCATGCAGGTGACCGTGGTGCACATCATGCCCTCGCTGATGGAGCGCCAGCTCGACACCACCGCGGGCACCCTGCTGCAGAAGTCGCTCGAGGAGCGGGGGCTCAAGTTCCTGATGGGCGCACAGACGCAGGCGCTCATCGGCGGCAAGGACGGGCGCGTGATGGCCGTGCAGTTCAAGGACGGCACGGAGATTCCGGCCGACCTCGTGGTGATGGCCGCGGGCATCCGGCCGAACACCGAGCTCGCGGAGAAGATCGGCATCCACTGCAACCGCGGCATCGTGGTCAGCGACACAATGCAGACGATCACCGACCCGCGCGTGTACTCGGTGGGCGAATGCGCTTCGCACCGCGGCGTGGCCTACGGGCTGGTGGCCCCGCTGTTCGAGCAGGGCAAGGTGTGCGCCACGCACCTGGCGCATTTCGGTATCGGCCGCTACACCGGCAGCCAGGTGAGCACCAAGCTCAAGGTGACCGGCATCGATCTCTTCTCCGCCGGCAACTTCACCGGCGGCAAGGACTGCGAGGAGATCGTGATGAGCGATCCCTTCGGCGGTGTGTACAAGAAGCTCGTCATCCAGGACGACAAGCTCGTCGGCGCCTGCCTGTACGGCGACACCGTCGATGGCGCGTGGTACTTCAAGCTGCTGCGCGAAGGCCGGCACATCGGCGACATCCGCGACAAGCTCATGTTCGGCGAGTCGAACATCGGCGACACCGGCCACGAAGGCCACAGCAAGGCCGCCGCCATGGCCGACACCGACGAGGTGTGCGGCTGCAACGGCGTGACCAAGGGCAGCATCTGCAAGGCCATCAAGGACAAGGGCCTGTTCACGCTGGACGAGGTGCGAAAGCACACGAAGGCCAGCGCCTCCTGCGGATCGTGCACGGGGCTGGTGGAGCAGTTGCTCATGTTCACCGCCGGCGGCGACTACTCCAAGGCGCCCACGAAGAAGGCCATGTGCGGCTGCACCGACGCCAGCCACCAGGAAGTGCGCGAGGCGATCCGCAACGAGCACCTGCTCACCATCGACGAGGTCCACACGCGCCTCGCCTGGCGCACTCCCAACGGCTGCGCGAGCTGCCGGCCGGCGCTCAACTACTACCTCATCAGTACCTGGCCCAAGGAGGCCAAGGACGATCCCCAGTCGCGCTTCATCAACGAGCGCAGCCACGCCAACATCCAGAAGGACGGCACCTACTCGGTGGTGCCGCGCATGTGGGGCGGCGAGACCACGGCCGACGAGTTGCGGCGCATTGCCGACGTGGTGGACAAGTACAAGATCCCCACCGTCAAGGTCACGGGCGGGCAGCGCATCGACCTGCTCGGCGTGAAGAAGGAAGACCTCGTCAACGTCTGGAAAGACATCGGCATGCCCTCGGGCCATGCCTATGCCAAGGCGTTGCGCACGGTCAAGACCTGCGTGGGCAGTGAGTGGTGCCGCTTCGGCACGCAGGACTCCACGAAAATGGGCAAGGACCTCGAGCG
>CBINBY010000105.1:0-15120 GCA_966248995.1 uncultured Burkholderiales bacterium
CCCGACGGCCAGGGCTTGAACAAGGCCTTCGATCTGGCCGAGCGCATCGCTTCCAACGCGCCGCTGTCGAACTTCGCGGTGACGCAGGCCCTGCCGCGCATCGCGGACACGGTGCAGTCCGATGGCCTCTTCATCGAGGCCCTCATGTCAGCCATCGCCCAGGGCGACGACGCGGCCAAGGAGCGCGTGCGCGCCTTTCTCGACAAGCGTGCAGGAAAGGTAGTGAAGTCATGACACCGCGCGGTCTTTTCCAGTCCTTCAACGATGTCTGGCTGCTCGACGGCGTGCGCACGCCCATGGTCGACTACTGCGGCGCCTTGGCGCAGGTGTCGCCCACCGACATGGGCATCAAGGTGGCCCGCGAGATCCTCGCGCGCACCGGCATCGCCGCCACCGAGGTCGATTCGGTGCTGGCCGGCAGCATGGCGCCGGGCGGCTTCGACCAGTTCTACCTGCCGCGCCACATCGGCCTGTACGCCGGCGTGCCGCACGAGGTGCCGGCGATCATGGTGCAGCGCATCTGCGGCACGGGATTCGAGCTCTTCCGGCAGGCCGGGGAGCAGATCGCCGCGGGCGTCGCGGGCCTCGCGCTGGTGGTGGGCACCGAGTCGATGACACGCCACCCGGTGGTCGCCTTCGAACATCGCCAGGGTTTCAAGCTCGGTGCTCCGGTGGAATTCAAGGACTACCTCTGGGAGTCGCTGCACGACCCGGTGCCGGGGATCACCATGATCCACACGGCGGAGAACATCGCGCGGCGCTACGGTATCGAACGCGAGGACGTCGACGCGTTCGCTGCACGCTCCTTCGAGCGCGCGGTGGCCGCGCAGCAAAGCGGGTGGCTGGCCGGTGAGATCGTGCCGGTTGGCGACGAGACCTTCGAGCTCGAGGGCTACCGCTCGCGAGGCATCTTCCTCGCGGGAAAGGCCTCCGTGGCGGACCGCGACACGCATCCGCGGCCCTCGCCCGTGGAGGTGCTGGCCAAGCTCAAGGCGGTGTACCCGGGTGGCGTGCAGACCGGCGGCAACAGCTCCGCGCTCACCGATGCGGCCGCGGCGGCCCTGGTGGCCGGCGGTGCGGTCAAGCGCGCCTGGGGCCGCTCCGCGCTGGGCCGCATCGCGGCGGTCGCCGCAGTGGGCGTGCCGCCGGAAATCATGGGGATCGGTCCCGCGCCGGCGATCCGTCTGCTGCTGCAGCGCACGGGGCTCACGCTGTCCGACATCGCTCGCGTGGAAATCAACGAGGCGCAGGGCGCCCAGACTCTGGCGGTGCAGCGCGAGCTCGATCTCGATCCTGCCCGGCTCAACGTGCACGGCGGTGCCATTGCCCTGGGCCATCCACTTGCAGCGACCGGGGTGCGCCTTACGATCACCGTGGCTCGCCAACTGCGCGAAGCCGGTGCGCGCTACGGCATCGCGTCGGCCTGCATCGGCGGCGGGCAGGGCATCGCGCTGCTGGTCGAGAACCCCGCGTGAAGGCATTCCGTATCACCAACATCCCAAGTCCACGAGGAGACACCGCATGACCAATCGCCGTCAGTTCGTCCAGGCCACCATCGGCTCGACGCTGCTCGCCGCAGTGGGCGCGCAGCGTGCACACGCCCAGGCGATCGAGCAGGTGAAGTTCCTGTATGGCTTTCCTGCCGGCAGCTCGGGCGACATCGTCGCGCGCCGAGTGGCCGAGCGGATCGCCGGGTCGTCCTATTCGAAGCACCCCGCCATCGTCGAGAACAAGCCCGGTGCCGGCGGGCGCATCGCGCTGGATGTGCTGAAGCAGTCGCCGGCCGACGGCTCGACACTGTGCCTGTCGCCCTTCTCGTGCACTGCCATCTACCCGCACGTCTACAGCAAGCTGAGCTACGACTCGGCGCACGACTTCGTGCCAGTGTCGATCGCGGCGCTCATGTTCCACGGGCTGGCGGTGGGGCCCCTGGTGCCCGCGACTGTGAAGTCGGTGAAGGATTTCCTCGCCTGGGCGAAGGCCAATCCCAAGGAGGCGAACTACGGCTCCCCCGCCGCGGGCTCCACGCCGCATTTCATCGGCGCGCTGCTCGGCCTGAACAACGGCGTGGACCTCAAGCACGTGCCTTACCGCGGTTCCGTGCCCGGCGTGACGGACCTGGTCGGCGGCCAGATCGCGGCCATGGTCACGCCGAGCGGCGACTTCATCGCCAATCACAAGGCGGGCAAGCTGCGCGTGCTTGCCACATCGGGCGGCAAGCGCTCGCCCTTCCTGCCGGACGTGCCTACCTTCGCCGAGCAGGGCTTCCCCGAGTTCACGGTCGAGGAATGGTTCGGCTTCTACGCGCCGGCTCGCACCCCGGCGGCCTTGGTGTCGGCGGCCAATGCCGCCATCAACCAGGCGCTCAAGGACAAGGCGCTCGTCGATGGGCTCGGTGTGGTGGGCCTGGTGGCGCAGGGTTCCACGCCGCAGGAGATGGCTCAGAGCCAGAAGCGTGAATTTGACCGCTGGGGCCCGCTGGTCAGGAAGGTAAAATTCACCGCGGAATCATGACCAGGGAGGCGGAATCATGACCAGGAATCTTGTCTATGCGATTCATGGCCTTCCTGGGCGCGCTGCTGTTCGCGCTGACCATGCCCACGACCGCGCTGGCGGTCGAGGGTGTCACCGACCATGAGATCCGCCTAGGCGCCTCGGTGGTGCTCAGCGGGCCCCTCGGCCCGCAGGTGGCCGATTACGGTGCCGGTGCCCGCCTGTACTTCGACGCCGTCAATGCTGCCGGCGGCGTGCATGGAAGAAAGATCACCTACACCACGCTGGACGATGGCTTCGATGTGAAGCGCGCCGTGGAGAACACGCGGCGCCTGCTGCACGAGGACAAGGTGTTCGCGATCTTCTACAACACCGGCACGGCTCAGACGGCGGCCATCCTTCCCTTGGCGAGCGAGGCGCGCCGCATCGTCTTCGGGCCGGTGTCCGGAGCGACTGCGCTGCGCACCCACTTCAACCGCTACCTGTTCCACGTGCGTGCCAGCTATGCCGACGAGGCCATGCACATCGCCCGGCAACTGCAGCAGATGGCCATCACGCGCACGGCGGTCTTCTACCAGGACGACGGGTTGGGTCAGGCCTTGCTCGCGGAGGTGCGCGCCGCCGCGGCGTCCAACGGCATCAAGCTCCACGAGGTGCGGCTCGACCCGACCAAGCCCGACTTCGCCGCTGCCGCCTCCTCGCTGGCACAGACGCGATCTCAGGCCGTCATCATGTGCACCGCGGGCGGCAACTTCAACCGTCTCGTGCAGGCCATGCGGTCGACCGATTTGCGCACGTCGTTCTATGGCTTCTCGGTGGTGTCGCTCGAAAGTGTGAACAAGGATCTGGGGCCTGTGGCGCGCGGCATCGTCCTTGCGCAGATCATGCCCTCGCTGAAGAACCGCTCGACGCCCGTGGTGGAGGAGTACCACTCCCTGCTGAAGGGCGACGAGGGGGGTGTGCCGTCGCTGGCGAGGTTCGAGGGCTTCGTCCACGCCAAGCTGTTCGTCGAGGGCCTGCGCCGCGCCGGCCGTGATCTCACGACAGACCGCCTCATCCAGGCCTTCGAAAGCGCGGGACCCATCTCGTTCGGGCGTTTCTCGGTGAAGTACTCGCCCACCTCGCACAGCGGCTCGTCGCACGTCGACCTGGCCATCATCGACGGCAGCGGCAAGCTGCTGCACTAGCGCCGGTGCTACGCCCGCCGTGGCGGTGGGCTGTGAGTCTCAGGCCTCGTCGAAGATCGCGACCGCCCTCGTCCACCCGGCGGATGCGCCGCGGATCTTGTGCGGAAAGCAGCTGATCGTGAAGCCGTGCGGCGGCAGCGCTTCGAGGTTGTGCAGCTTCTCCAGGTGGCAGTAGCCGATGTCGCGGCCGGCCTTGTGTCCCTCCCAGATCAACGAGGCGTCGCCGGTCTCGCCGTACTTCCTGGCCGTGTGCACGAACGGCGCGTCCCAGCTCCACGCGTCGGTGCCGGTCACCCGGATGCCGCGTTCGAGCAGGTACATCGTGGCCTCGTAACCCATGCCGCAGCCGGCCGAGACGTAGTCGCGCTCGCCGTAGCGAGAGCCGGCGCGTGTGTTCACGACCACGATCTCCAGCGGCGACAACGCATGGGCGATGCGCTCGAGCTCGGCCTGCACGTCGGCGGCCGTGACCACGTAGCCATCGGGAAAGTGCCGGAAGTCCAGCTTCACGCCCGGCTGGAAGCACCACTCCAGAGGCACCTCGTGGATCGCGATGGAGGCACGCTTGTCGCCCAGGGCCGCATCCATCGTGCTGTGGAAGTGGTAGGGCGCATCGAGGTGGGTGCCGTTGTGCGTGGACAGCTGCACCAGTTCTGCAGCCCACCCTTCGCCATCGGGGAGGTCTTCGCGCCGAAGGCCGGGGAAGAAGGGAGCGATCTGCTCGAAGGTGTTCTCGTGGGTGAAGTAGGTGATGCGCGGCTCCAGCCCGGGCGGGTCGGACATCACATCGTTTTCCAGAAAGATCGAAAGGTCGACGAAGCGGCGAGGCATAGGTGTGTTGGTTGTTGGTGTGATGGTTTGTTGAATGGGTGGGGCGGGGCGCCCATCGGCGCAGGTGGCGAATGATGCCGGCAAGATTCGCCGGGCCGGCATGATGCGGTGAACCAGACCCACGGGAAGCTCGAAACCTGACTGCCACGTACGGCACGGCCGTTGCTGAGGTCATGCGATAGGGACACGGGGCACGGCGCGCTGGCCTGGTCTGCAAGGCGTGCCGAAACCTTTGCAGTGCGCGGTACCGGATACGGGTTCCGATTGCGCTTGCGCGTCCGTCTGCGGGGGTTGAAGCACATGCGACACCACGTGGAGCGCATCGACCGCATCTGCGTCTTCAGGGCGCTGCACCTCGGCGACATGGTGTGCGCCGGACCGGCCTTGCGTGGTTTGCGGCGTCGCTTTCCCGGTGCCCATGTTGCGCTGGTGGGCCTGCCCTGGGCGGCCGACTTCGCGCGGCGAGCCACGGGATGCGTGGACGAGTTCCTGGAGTTTCCGGGCTGGCCGGGCCTGCCCGAGCGCGAGGTCGATTTCCCGCGCCTGTCGGACTTCCTCATCGAGGTGCGCGAGCGCCGCTTCGATCTCGCGCTGCAGTTGCACGGCAGCGGCAGGGTTACCAATCCGCTGGTCCAGGCCTTCGGTGCGCGGCACACCGTGGCTTGGCGCCCGGTGGGCGAAGCTGCGCCCGCGGGCATGGAGACGTGGCCTTATCCGGAGACCGTGCACGAGGTGCGGCGCAATCTGCAGCTCATCGCGCACCTCGGTGCCCCGGTCGATGACGAGCAGGTGTGCTTCCCGCTGCGGCCGCACGACGAGGCCGAGCTCAGGACAAGGCGTCCCGACCTGGCGAGGTTGCTCGCCGGCCGCTTCGTCTGCCTGCACCCCGGTGCGCGCGATCCCGTTAAGCGATGGCCCACCCACTTCTTCGCACAGGTGGGCGATGCCCTTGCGGCGCTGGGTTGGATGCCGGTGGTCACCGGCTGCGAATCGGAGCGCGGGCTGGCCGACGCGGTGATCGGCGCCATGCGGGCCCCTGCGCTGCATGCGGCCTGCGATCTGTCGATCGGCGCGCTGGCGGCCCTGCTCGCGCGAGCGCGGCTGCTCGTGTCCAACGACACCGGCGTGGTCCACGTGGCCGCGGGTCTGAGGGTGCCGAGCGTGGTCGTGTTCTTCGCCACCGAGCCGTCGCGTTGGGCACCGCTGGATCGCGCACGCCACATCGCCATCCACGACCCGCGCGGCGTGGCGCCGCGCACGGTCATCGACGCTGCGCGCCACCTGTTGCAGCGCACGTGCTATCCGTTGCCGGCGTGAGGACCGAGGCGAACGCATGGCGAGGCATCGAGCCGGGTCTCGCGCCACAGCTCCTCGGCGGACTGGAGCACCTCGTCCAACCCCACCTCATCGACGAAGCTGTCCTGGTGCTCGCAACGAAAACGGATGTTGCGCTGTCCGCAACGCGGACACTCGGTGCGCCACGACACCACGGTGGCGTGGCGTGCCGTGCTCATCGGTGCATAGCCGCAGAGGTTGCCGATCCAGAAGATGGTGACGCTGGCCAGCCCCACCGAACGGGCCAGGTGCGCGGTGCCGGTGTCATTGCCGATCAGCAGACGTGCCCGTTCCAGCAAGCCCAGCAAGCCGCCGAGCGAGAGGGTGCCGGCCAGGTCGAGAGCGGGCTGCCGCATGGCCTCGCGCACGCGGCGCAGCGCAAGGGCTTCGTGCGCGGTGCCGTTGAGTACCACCTGCGCGCCGCGCGCGGCGAAATGGTCCGCCACGGCGGCGTAGCGCTCTGCGGGCCAGGCGCGGCGGGGGTCGCTGCAGGCGGGTTGCATGACGAGCAAGGGCGCATCGCCGGGTGGCACGGCCTCTGCCGCTTCGGCACGATCGGCCTCGGTCACCGCCAGCCGCGGCTCGATGTCGCAGCCGCGCGCGCCGACCAGGGCCACTGCCTCGAGCAGGCGCAGCACCTCCGGGGTCAGCGGGCGATAGGGGAGGTTGCGGTCCAGCGGCGGAGCACCCGGGGCCTGCAGGCCGGCACTCACGCGAGGCTGCAGTGCACGGATGAACGGGTTGCTTTGAGCGCCGCCGCCATGCAGTTGCATGGCGATGTCGTAGCGGCGTTCACGCAGCATGTCGATGCAAGCCTGGGCAGTGCCATTCCCCGTGCCTTCCAGCGCCCCGGGTGGCAGTGCGACCACCTCGTCCACCGGTGAGGGCCGGTGGTTCAGGAAGTCGGCATGCCAGGGGCGGCCCAGCAGCGTGATGGTGGCGCGCGGGTAGCTGCGGCGCAGCGCCCACAGCGCCGGCACGGCCAGCACGAAGTCGCCCACGGCATTGGCGCGCAGAACCGCGATGCGTTTCACTTCGGGAACGCGCTCGCCATGCAAGGCGTAGAGCGCCGGGGCGCCCTCGCGGGCCAGCTGCATCGGATTCATGGTGAGCCGTGGGGGGCGAGCACTTGCGGTGCATCGATGTCGCGATGCGGCACGGTAGTGGGCAGCTCCTGGTGGTACGCCCCAGAGGGCAGCAGGCCGCAACCGCCGTAGCGCGCCATCACGCGCAATTGCGCGAGCACGTCCTCGCCACAATGCTCCGTGGGCAGTTCTTTCCAGAAGCCGAAGCCGCCCGCGGCACGCAGCTTCGCGGTGTCGTAGAGCACACAGCCGCCCACCCAGGCCACCTTGTACAGCCGCGACGCACCGCCGCGCGCCAGATGCGCACGCTGCACATGCCACAGGTTCGCCGCACTGTGCAGGTGATGCCGTTGCCAGGCGGGCGAGGAGGGGACCACGCATTCGGGCTCCACCGGGCCGTTCCAGAACTCGATGGCCTGCTGGTGCGGGCGCACGTCGTCACGAAAGCCCAGGCCGATGACCGCGCTGCCGACGAAGCCGCAGCCGCTTTGCTGGAGTGTGTGCACCAGCCGTTCCAGGAGGTCGGGTTCGAGCAGCACGTCGTCGTCGAGGAACAGCGCCATCGCGGCTTGGGCCCGCTCCAGCAGGAACTGGCGCTGCTGCGCGAGGCCGCGCCGGGGCAGGTTGCACAGCAGATGCACTTCATGGCCACGTGCCTGCAGCAGCCTCGTGACGGCTGCGGCCTCCGGTCCCGCATGGCTGGGCGCGCCGTCGGACTGGTCGGACACGGTCACGTCGAAGGCGCGATGCGTCTGACCCACCAGCGTGGCCAGCGTGGCGGCGAGGGCGGCGGGACGCTCGCGGGTGGGGATGAGCACGTCGACGTGCGCGCCGCTCATCTCCCGCGCTCCGTCGCGCCTCGCAGACAGGGATTGAGCGCCGGGTCGTTGTACATCTTGAACTGGCGATACAGGCGGAACGTGCAGCGCCCGTCGCGCAGCCCGTCGAGCAGGCGCTGCAGGCACTGCAGCAGGTCATCGCGCTGCGATTTCAGGCAGGCCAGTTTGACCGCGCAGCGCTCGCGGTGCTCGGCCGGCGCGTCGGCGCGCTGCGCCTGCAAATCCATGTGGTGCTGCTTGAGCAGGTTGATCGACAGCCGGTCGATGATCGACCCTGCGGTCTCGCTGTTGATCCAGGCGTCCGTCCGGGGTGGCGCGTTGTGCGGCGAGCCCAAAAGAAGATCGTCGATGGCCTCGATGGCGTCGTTGCGCTCCTGGTTGTGGCGGTCGATGGCCCGCTTGTTCTGCACGATCCACGCATCGGGCACGTCGGGCCGGCGTGCCAGGTCTTCCTGCTCCCACAGCAGCCGGTTGCAGCAGTGGTTCCACACGACAAGCTGCGCAAGGCCGTCATGCTTGCCGGCCCGAGTGTCCTTCGAGGCCATGGCGGCACGCTGCAGCCGGTCCACCTGCGCGGCACGCAAGCGCGGCGCGGCTGCACGCATTGGCGCGGTGTCGCGGGCGCGGGGCGTATCGCGCAGGTCCCGGCCGCGCCCGAGGCGGGTCGACGGCAGGTTCATGGGGCTCGGTACGCAAGTTCGGACTACGTTCTTTTTCGGCAAGCGCCATGCCATCGGCGCCCGCAAGGCCATCGGTGTCCAGGAGCTGGCGGCCTGATGGAAGAATGGTCCGCAGCTTTTTCACTCGCCCAACCCATGACCGATCTCTCCGCGTTCCCCATCACCCGCAAATGGCCTACCCGCCACCCCGACCGGCTGCAGCTCTACTCGCTGCCCACGCCCAACGGCGTGAAGGTTTCGATCATGCTGGAGGAAACCGGGTTGCCCTACGAGCCCCACCGCGTGAATTTCGAGGCGCACGACCAGGCCACGCCGGAGTTCAAGTCGCTCAACCCTTACGGGAAGATCCCGGCCATCATCGATCCGCACGGGCCTGGTGGCCGGCCGCTGCCGCTCTTCGAGTCGGGCGCGATCCTGGTGTACCTGGCCGACAAGACCCGTCAGCTGATGCCCGAGGACCCCGCGGCCCGCTACCAGACGCTGCAGTGGCTGATGTTCCAAATGGGCGGCATCGGACCCATGTTCGGCCAGGTCGGCTACTTCCACAGGTTCGCCGGCAAGGACATCGAAGACAAGCGCCCGCGCGATCGCTACGTGGCCGAGGCGCGGCGCCTGCTGGGTGTGCTCGACGAACGCCTGGCCGATCGCGCGTGGGTCATGGGCGACGAATACACGGTTGCCGACATCGCGATCTTTCCCTGGGTGCGCAACCTGGTGGGGTTCTACGGCGCGGGCGAGCTGGTGGGCTTCGCCGGGTTCAGCCACGTGAGGCGCGCGCTGGAGGCCTTCGTGGCGCGGCCTGCCGTGGTGCGCGGGCTCGAAATACCGATGAAGGCCGGCTGATTACGAACTGGCACCCCTTTCATAGCCAATTCAGCGTTTCGACGTGCAGTTCGCCTTCTCACAATGCCGTTGTGCGCCGCAAGGCAAGGCGGTGCGCGCAGTGCAGTAACCAGATTCCAGGGGCGGAAGATGACAAACACAACGCCGGGACGGCGGTGGAATGGGGCGTCTTGCGAGCACGACATGCTCACCGGCCGGCCCGAGGCAACCTTGCAGCAGCACGTGGCTACGCTCCACGACGCCGGGCGAGACGAATCCGATCCCGAACGCCACGCGCTCGAGGCCGCGCTGCCTGACGCCATCGCTCGCAACGAGCTCGCGCTCGTGTACCAGCCCCAGGTGGACATCGCTTCGGGAAGGATCGTGGGGGTGGAGGCGTTGCTGCGCTGGGATCATCCGGTGCACGGTTCGGTGAACCCCACGCAGTTCATTCCCATCGCCGAGCGGGCCGGCCTCATCGGCGCGATCGGCGATTGGGTGCTCGACCTCGCGTGCCGCACGGCGGCCGGTTGGCAGCGGCAGGGCTTGCCCCCGGTGCGCATGAACGTGAACGTGTCCGCGCTGCAGCTCAGGCAAGGCGACCTGGCAGTGCGCGTCGAAGCTGCGCTCAAGCGCACGGGGCTCGAGCCTCGGCGCCTGGGTATCGAGGTGACCGAGACGGTGCTGATGGAGCATGTGTCCGACGCCGCCAGGCAGTTGGGTCGCCTGCGCAGCCTGGGCGTGGAGATCTCGCTCGATGACTTCGGCACGGGGTACTCCAGCCTGAGCTACCTGCGCCGCCTGCCGCTGGACGTAATCAAGATCGACCGCTCGCTCGTGCCAGCCGTCACCGGCGACAGCGATGCGCTGCCCATCACGCGCGCCATCATCGCCATGGCGCACAGCCTGGGCATGAAGGTGATGGCCGAGGGCGTGGAGAACGAGACCCAGCTGGAGGTGCTGGGGGCCAACCATTGCGACTACTTCCAGGGCTTTCACTTCAGCGTGCCGGAGCGTGCCGAGTTGATCGAGGGCATGCTGCGCTCCGGACGCAAGGCGCTACGCCCGCAGGGCCGGCATGCGCGCAGCGCCTGCACCGTGGTCGTGGTGGACGACGAGCGCTGGGTGGTGGAAAAGCTCAAGCACGAACTGCCCTGGCGCTTCGGCGACCGCGTGGAGGTGCACGCCTTCCGCGATCCGCACGAGGCGCTGCGCTGCCTGCGCGAGACGCGGGCCGACGTGATCGTGAGCGACCTGCGCATGCCGGGCCTGGATGGCATCTCGCTGATGAGCGAGGCGCGCGCCGTGCAGCCCGATGCCGTGCGGCTGATGCTGCTGGGCCCTTCGGACATGGCCCTCGTCCTCGAAGACCAGCGCCAGGTCGATGTCTTCCGATACCTGCCCAAACCCTGGGTGCGCGAGCAGCTCCTGGCGCATTTCCAAGCGGCGCTCGACCGCGTGGCGCAGCGCCGCGCAGACGGCTGGCTGCTGGCCCAGGCGGCTTCGAGCGGCGGCGAGCGCCCGGACCTCCGGATGGTGGAGCTGCTGTGCGTGGACGCCATGCCGGCCGGCGTCACTCACATGACGCGCGGTCCCGTGAACGAACTGCTGCTGCCCTCGCAGATGATGACGCTGCCCGGCGACCTGTGGGCCCTCGGGCGGCAGTCGGCGTAGCGGTCAGGGCGGTCGGTGTCGTAGTGCCCCCGCTATGCCCCCGCCAAGCTGGCCGTCAGCTCCTTGAGCACTTGCCTCACCCGCGTGTAGCCCGGTCCGCTGGGCATCCACTCGAGCGCGGGCGATTGCGTCGGCCGGGCCATGCCGAGCGGCGCGGCTTCGATGGTGATGCCCGAGCCCCGTGCCGCCTCGTCAAAGCTGCGTAGTGCGCGCGGCATATGCCATGCGTGCGTCACCAGCACGACGTGTCGGACCCCGGCCTGGCGCAGCAGCGGCAGGGTGAGTGCCACGCTGCTGCGCGTGTCGCGAGCTTCCGATTGCGTCCAGCGCAGTGGCCGCTGGAAGTCCTGCGCGGCGATCCGGGCTGCGGTTTCCGCCTCCGTGGCACCCGAAGCCTGACCCCAGGCCGGGCCACCGCTGTAGGCCACCGCAATCCCCGTCTCCCGCGAAAGCCACAGCGCGTAGCGCAGCCGCTCCAGCGACAGCGGATGCAGGCTGCTCATGCCGTACTCCGGTGCTAAAGGTTCCATCCCCGCGCCCAGCACGACGATGGCAACCGGCGCGCCCTTGCGTGCCTGCGCGCGCAGCTCCTCAATGCGGGCCGACCGCAATGCGGGTGGCGAGTGCAGTGCGTAGCGCTCCAGTGCACGGCCCACCGCGGTGGTGCTGGCGAACCACAGCCCCAGCACGCTCACCATGATCAGCAGCCAGCCCCAGCCGCGCCGCGCCAGCATGAGTCGCGCGCCAATCAGTGCCAGCAGGAGGAACGGAACGGGGGGAAGGAAGAGGGCCGTGAGATAGGGGATCCAGGGCGAGATGCCCAGCAGTTCGAACAGGTTGTTCACGTTGGAGCGCGGCGCAGGAAAAGGGCGAAAGATTGTGCCCGAGCCCGGAGATCTGACCGCTATTCGCACGGCAGCGGGTACTGCCGGCACACAAGTCGAAGTTCGTGTTCGGCAGCGCTCACCGTGCGACGTTCACGGTGCGACATTTACCGTGCAAAAGCGAGGGCGGTTCGGGCCGATGGTGAAGGACTGGGACTGAGCAATGAGCAGAGAGTCCTGCTCCTCGACCCTGTTTCGAACCCGCAGGCGTCGGTTAAGCAGCCTGCGCCCACAACGGCCGCGGCAGCCGATTCAAGATCCCGACCTCCTCCTTCGCCGAGAAGAAGTGCGGGTACAGCGAATGCTCCCCCGCCCCTGGCCTTTCCTGTCCGGCGTAGAGATCGATCTGCCGCCGCGCATGCGAAAGCTCCAGGCGCAGCAATACGGCGGGCGCCTCCACCCGGCGGTTCAGCCGCTCGGGCCCCATCACCGTGAATCCCAGCGCCTTGCGGTAGAACCGCACGTGCCGCGGATTCACCTCGATCACCACGTCGTCGTAACACATCACGCTGTGCGCCCAGAGATAGGCCGTGTGGAACAGCGAGGCCAGCACGCGCTTGGACTTCACCACGTGATCCATCGCGAGCTTGGTGAACTCGCACACTCGGCGGCGCTGCGCGCGCAGCACGTCGATCTCCTCGCTGAACAGGTCGTCGGCCAGCAGGCCGTCGCCGGGGGTGTCGAAGCGCAGCGACACCGTGCCGATCGTCTCCTGGCGATCGATGGCGATCAGGGTGAGCACGTTCTTCGCCTCGGCCTCGTCATTGGCGGCATAGGCATAGCTGGAGGTCTTGTAGCCCCGGGTGGCGTACATCTTGTGGACCAGGATGTTGGCCGATGACCGCTGGCCGCCGGTGTCCGCCGCCCGCAGCGTGACCCAACGCGGGCCCAGCGTTTCGTCCCGCACCTGTGCCAGTGCCGGGTAGGTAGGCAACTGTTCCATCGCGCGTACTCCTCGATGCTTGCCGTGCCCACCGGCAAGCACTTCTACCGCAGCCGCCCCCACCGGGCGATGCGCCGTCCGCAATGCCCTTTGCCGGATGTCAGGTGGCGGCGCCGTGGCGCGCTCAGGAGAACGCCTGGATGCCGGTCTGAGCGCGACCCAGGATCAGCGCGTGGATGTCGTGCGTGCCCTCGTAGGTGTTCACCGTCTCGAGGTTGATCATGTGGCGGATCACGTGGTACTCGTCATGGATGCCATTGCCGCCGTGCATGTCGCGCGCCAGGCGGGCCACGTCGAGCGCCTTCCCGCAGCTGTTGCGCTTGATCATCGACACCATCTCCGGCGCCGAGCGGCCTTCGTCCATCAGGCGGCCCACGCGCAGGCAGGCCAGCAGGCCCAGCGCGATTTCGGTCTGCATGTCGGCGAGCTTCTTCTGGATGAGCTGGTTGGCCGCGAGCGGCCGGCCGAACTGCGTACGGTCGAGCGCGTACTGGCGTGCGGCATGCCAGCAGAACTCGGCCGCGCCAAGCGCGCCCCACGCGATGCCGTAGCGCGCCTTGTTGAGGCAGCCGAACGGTCCCTTGAGGCCACTCACGTTCGGCAGCATGTTCTCCGCCGGAACGAAGACATCGTCCATCACGATCTCGCCGGTGATGGAGGCGCGCAGGCTCATCTTGCCTTCGATCTTGGGCGCCGAGAGCCCTGGCATGCCCTTGTCGAGGATGAAGCCGCGGATCGCCTCGGCATCCCCGGGGCGGCCGTCGGCCTGGTCGAGCTTGGCCCAGACCACGAACACGTCCGCAATGGGCGAGTTGGTGATCCACATCTTGTTGCCCTTGAGCCGGTAGCCGCCGTCGGCCGGCCGGGCCCGCGCGGCCATGCTGCCCGGGTCGCTGCCGTGGTCGGGCTCGGTCAGGCCGAAGCAGCCCACCCACTCGCCGGTGGCGAGCTTAGGCAGGTACTTCTGGCGCTGCGCCTCGCTGCCGTAGGCATGGATGGGGTACATGACCAGCGAGCTCTGCACGCTCATCGCACTGCGATAGCCACTGTCGACGCGCTCCACCTCGCGCGCCACCAGGCCATAGCTCACATGGTTGATGCCGGGGCAGCCATAGCCCTGGATGGTGGAGCCCAGCAACCCCAGAACGCCCATCTCGTTCATGATCTCCCGATCGAAATGCTCGTGGCGCGCGGCCATCAGCACGCGGGGTTGCAGGCGGTCCTGGCAATAGCGGCGGGCGGCATCGCGCACGGCCCGTTCATCGTCGCTCAGCTGCTCGTCCAGGTGCAGCGGATCGTCCCATCGGAACGGCGTTTTCATGGTGTAAGCCCCCGCGGTCGGATGCGACTCATGATACGAGCGTGGGGCCATGCGGGCCCCGCGAGAATCCCCTGCGCCATCACGAACGGATGCCACCATGCACGAAGCCACGCACATGAGCTCGAAGCCCGAGAGCATCACCCTGGCCGGCGGCTGTTTCTGGTGCCTGGAAGCGGTCTACGAACTGGTCGATGGCGTGATCGCGGTCGAATCCGGCTATGCCAACGGCCCTGCGAAGAACCCCACCTACGAGCAGGTCTGCAGCGGCACGACCGGCCACGCCGAGGTGGTGCGCGTGACTTTCGACAGCGCCCGCATCGAGCTGCGCGAGATCCTCGAAATCTTCTTCACTATCCACGACCCCACCACGCTGAACCGCCAGGGCCACGACATCGGTACTCAGTACCGCTCGGGCATCTACTTCCACGAGCCCGGGCAGGAGCGCGTGGCCCGTGAGGTGCTGGACGAGGTGAACCGCCATCACGGCGGCCGCGTGGTCACGGAGCTGCGTCCGGTGGAGAACTACAGCCGGGCCGAGGAGTACCACCAGCACTACTACGCGCGGCACCCGACTGCGGGGTACTGCGCCTATACCGTGGCGCCAAAAGTGGAGAAGTTCCGCGAGACCTTCGCCCGGCGCGTGCGGGCGTAGGGCGCAGGGAAGGGCCTGGGCTATGCTTGGCGGCTGCTTCCCATGCCCACCTTGCCTCACGCCGTCAGCCCAGCCCAACGTCGAGCCGCGCTCGCCGTGGTGGCGGCCATCGCGCTCGTGCTGGCCCAATGGCTGGGCCTGGTGCACCGCGTGGTTCATGACCAGGCGCACTACGGCAGCCAGCACCGGCTGGGCGCGCTCTTTGACGGCCACGGTGCCAACGGCGCCGACTGCCACCTTTTCGACCAGCTGACGCATGCCGATGCGCTGGGCGCCATGCTCAGCGTCCTGCCTGCCGTGCCTCTGCCCGCTGCGCCTCCTTCGGTGCATGCCTCCTGGCAGCTGGCCGCGCAGGCCGTCGGATCGCTCGCCCG
>CBINBY010000106.1:0-14903 GCA_966248995.1 uncultured Burkholderiales bacterium
CCTGTCGTCACGGAACGAGAGCTTGGCAAACGGGGGCGTCCATGTACGGTCAATGCATTGAGGTGCCCTCTGCATTTCGCCTTCCAGCGGGCAGCTCTCATGCCGCCTTTGGCTGCTGATCGTCATGCATGCTGATCCAGTCCTGAAGGAACTGAGTCGGCGAGCAGTAGCCCAGCGTGGAGTGGCGGCGCCTCCGGTTGTAGAAGACCTCGATGTACTGGAACAGGTCCGCTTCGGCTTCAGCGCGCGTCGCGTAGCGGGTGCCGTGTACCCGTTCGTTCTTCAGGCTGTTGAAGAAGCTTTCGGTGGGCGCGTTGTCCCAGCAGTTGGCCTTGCGGCTCATCGAGGCCGTCATGCCGTACTCAGCGAGCTTGTCTCGCATCGCATGGCTGGCGTACTGGCTGCCCCGGTCGCTGTGGAAGATGACGTCGGCACCGGGCTTGCGTCGGAACCACGCCATCGTCAGCGCGTCGGTCACGATGTCCGCCGTCATGCGCGACTTGATCGACCAGCCGACAACCTCGCGGTTGAACAGGTCCAGCACGACGGCCAGGTACAGCCAGCCTTCATCGGTGGCGATGTAGGTAATGTCACCGGTCCACACGCGGTTCGGCGCCTCAGGCGTGAAGTTGCGCTGCAGCAGGTTGTCGGCCACCGGCATCGAATGCTTGGAGTCCGTCGTCGCCTTGTAGCGCCGCTTGTGGCGCGCGCGGATGCCGTTGTCGCGCATGAGCCGCTCGACGCGAGCCAGGCCGATGCGATGGCCTCGGGCCTGGAGCTCGCGATGCATGCGACGCGATCCGTAGGCGCCCTTAACCTCGGCGTGGATCGCCTTCATCAAGGCCACTGCCTGCGCATCGCTCAGGCGGGTCGAATCGGGGCTGCCGCCGCGGCGTCACGCGCGATAGCCGCTGGCGCTCACGCCCAGCACCTCGCACATGTCGGGCAATGGGTAGTCGGCGCGCTGTGCGTCGATCCAGGCGTACTTCACAGCGCGTCCTTCGCAAAGTACGCCGTCGCTTTTTTTAGGATCTCGACGTGCATCTTCAGCCGCGCGTTCTCCGCGCGCAGCCGCGACAGCTCCATCTGCTCGGGAGTCACCGGCTTCGCTCCCGGCGCATTGAGCTGGCCCGCCGAGCTGGCCTTGACCCAGTTGCGCAGCGTCTGCGCCACCAAACCCAGCTCTCGCGCCGCCACTCCGACGCCCACCTCCTGCGCCCTCTTGACGGCCTGCTCCTTGAACTCGGCCGTGTACTCTTGCTTGGGAATCTTCTTCACTTCTCGTCCTTCAGGTGTCGATGCTAACCATCGGCCCTTGGAAGACGAAATTCGGGGGGCAGCTCAGTCAAGGGTAAAGGCAAGAACAACCCCACCTTCGATGTGCGTTCAGGCAATGACCAACTGAGCAGGCGCCGACCTCACGCGAATCGACGGTCTGGGCGTGAGCGTCGTGATGAAGCTGCTGTTGGAGATCGGCCCCGACCTGAGCCGCTTTGCCAACGTCACTTCTGTTCCTGGCTCGACCTGTGCCCCGGCACGAAGTTGCGATCTGGAAGCCAAGGGCCGCGGCGCGACGCTTGAGCGCGGCGATGCTGCGTAGGCGCTGCAGTTTCTCGTAGCGCTCGTGGCCTTGGTCGACGTACTCTTCGCCGCGGGTGAGCATGAAGTACACCATTCGCCGAGCCTTCACAGGTGGTGGTACGCCTTGAACCAAGCCGCGAACCGCTCCAGGCCTAATTCGATCGGCGTATGAGGCCGAAACTGCACCCACTGCGCAAGCGACTCGACATCGGCATACGTTGCGGGGACGTCGCCGGGCTGCATTGGCAGCAAGCGCATTTCGGCCTTGCGGCCAAAACAACGCTCCAGGGTCGCGATGAAATCCAGCAACGCAATGGGCGTGCTGTTGCCAATGTTGAACACCTTGGCCGGCGCTGCACCTCCCGGAACCGATTCAGGGACACGATCCATTACGCGAATGACGCCTTCCACGATATCGTCGATGTACGTGAAGTCACGCGCCATCTGCCCGTGATTGAACACCTGGATCGGTCGGCCTTCGGTGATGGCCTGGGCGAAACTGTAGTAGGCCATGTCGGGCCGCCCCCATGGTCCATACACGGTAAAGAACCTCAGGCCTGTCGTGGGCAGCGTGTACAGGTGGCTGTACGTGTGGGCCATCAGTTCGTTGGCCTTTTTGGTCGCTGCGTATAGGCTTACCGGATGGTCTACTGGATCGGTTTCGCAGAAGGGCAGCTTGGTGTTGCCGCCGTAGACGCTGGAGCTGCTCGCATAGACGAGATGCTCCACGCCGTGGTGCCGGCAGCCCTCGAGCACATTGGTGAAGCCGACGAGATTGCTGCGGACATAAGCGTGCGGGTTTGTGAGCGAGTAGCGTACCCCCGCCTGTGCGGCGAGGTGCAGCACACGCCGCACGCGTACCGCGGCAAACAAACCCTCCACCGCGCTACGGTCTGAAATGTCGAGCCGCTCAAAGCGCCAGCCGGGGTACCGACCCAGCCGATCCAAGCGGTCGAGCTTGAGTCGCGGCTTGTAGTAGTCGTTGACGTCGTCGACACCAATCACCTCGTCGCCGCGCGCGAGCAGGCGCTCGCAAGCATGCATCCCAATGAAGCCGGCCGCGCCGGTGACGAGGATCTTCATGCCGAGGCATGGCCTCGGCCGATGCCGACATACTCGATTCCCATGGCCTCCATGAGCTGAGGCTCGTACAGGTTGCGACCGTCAATCACGACCGGCTGCTTCAGGAGGGCCTTGAGCGAGTTGAAATCAACGCTACGGAACTCCTTCCAATCCGTCACGATGATCAGCGCGTCCGCTCCTTCGAGCGCCTCACCTTGCCGCTGGGCGAATGTCAGACCTCGGGTGTCCGCGAAGATGCACTGGGCAGCCGGCATGGCGACGGGGTCGTAAGCTACCACGGCCGCGCCTCGCCGGATCAGCTCGGGAATCAGCACGCGGCTGGGCGCCTCGCGCATGTCATCGGTGTTGGCCTTGAATGCCAAGCCCCAGACCGCGAAGCGTCGCCCCTGCAGACTTTCGCCGAAGCGGCTCACCACCTTCTCGATCAGGACTCGCTTCTGTCGCTCGTTCGCAGCCTCCACCGCCTTCAGGACTTTCAGGTCTACTTGCGCATCACTGGCGGTCTTGATGAGTGCCTTCACGTCCTTCGGGAAGCAGGAGCCACCATAGCCTGCCCCTGCATACAGGAAGTGGTAGCCGATGCGAGGATCGCTACCAATGCCCTTGCGCACCAGTTCGATATCCGCACCCACCTGCTCGGCCAGCAGCGCCATCTCGTTCATGAAACTGATGCGTGTAGCAAGCATGGAGTTTGCCGCGTACTTGGTGAACTCGGCGCTACGCACATCCATCACGATCAGGCGGTCGTGATTGCGTGTGAACGGGGAGTAGAGCGCGCGCATCAGCAGCACCGCGTTCTCGTCGTCTGCACCCACGATAACTCGATCGGGCCGCATGAAATCATCAACCGCCGCACCTTCCTTGAGGAACTCGGGGTTCGAGACAACGGCGTAGTCGATGGAAGTATCGCGGCGCGCCAACTCCTCGGCGATGGCCGCTCTTACCTTGTCAGCCGTTCCAACGGGGACTGTGCTCTTGTCGACGATGACCTTGCGATCGGTCATGTACTTGCCAATATTGCGAGCTGCCGCCACCACATGCCTGAGGTCGGCAGATCCGTCCTCGTCTGGCGGCGTGCCGACGGCAATAAACTGGATCGTGCCGTGGGCCACCGCTTTCGGCACATCGGTCGTGAAGTGCAAGCGCCCAGCCTGGACATTGCGTGTGACCAGTGCATCCAACCCGGGCTCATGAATAGGAATGCCTCCAGACTCAAGAACGCGGATCTTCTCTTCGTCGATGTCCAGGCACAACACGTCATTGCCCATCTCGGACAGGCAGGCCGCGGAGACTAGACCCACGTACCCCGTCCCGACGACGGTCACCTTCATGATCGTTCCTTTCCGCTTACTTGGCGCCCGCAAGCCGGGCGAAACCACCATTCTCGCTGTCGTCTGCCGGATACGGCATCCCGCATTCGGGGACCAAAGGGCGAGAACACCGCATGAGCGGCATCCACACTGTCGCCCCTCCGCGACCAGCGATCAGAACAAACAGTCGAACAACGAAAATTTGCCGTCGGAGCGCTTGGCCTACCGGGTGTAGCGGCGGATGACCATGGCAGCGCCCGAAACCGGGATGGTCGAAGAGCTTGCTCGATCGGTGAAGCGATGAATCGGCGCTCCCACATATCAGCGGATGCCCCCGGCACCTAGCGAAATCATCAGTTATCCGAGGCAACGCCATACCGAATGCGCGACGGAACCTCCAAAATGCGAAGCGCCGACGCTCTTTCGAGGGTCGGCGCTCTTTAACTTTGGTTGCGGGGGCTGGATTTGAACCAACGACCTTTGGGTTATGAGCCCAACGAGCTACCAGACTGCTCCACCCCGCGACAGAGCCGTCTACTATAGCACAAAGGTTGCCACGCTTGGCAAGCAGCAGCGGCTTGTGCGTCGGTCGCTGGGAAGAAGGTGGCGTGCTAGTTGTGTCGGATATGGCTGCGCAGTCGCATAGGTGTGGCCGGCCACCGGCTGTGCTGGCCATGTAGGGCCACGAGCATGCGTGCCACCAACGAGTAGATGCGGGTGTTGCCGGACGCTTCAAGGCCGCGTGGATGGCCGGGCCCCTACGCCAAGCGTGCCACTGTGCAACGAGCCTGCATCAAGGTTCCACGCCGGAGCCACTGGTGCTGGCGCGCCGGCCCGCGCGCCTACGGCCGAGGCGATGGTCGCTTCATCGGGCAGCTCGCACGCAAGTCGAGCCACGGTGTTCGACAGCCAGGGCGCGTAGCGCGGTCAGATTATGGCGCCCCATGAGCCTGGAGCGCGCAATGTCGCGCTCGGAGTCGCCCGCACTCAGTTGCGCGAGCGCTTGTCGGTACTGCAATAATCGCGGGATGGAGCCCGTTACCGGGCACTCCCCGCACGGATCCGTACGTGGCGTTGCTAGGCGCGGTCAAGCAGTTTGTCGCGTGGGAAGAAGTCAGGAATGCCGCATGCCTGAACATCGAGTTCGTCTTCCACACGCTGGCTCTGCATCAGGGCATGAAGGTGATTGTGGCGGAGGAGCTCAAGGGGGTCGTCTGGCGCAGGGGCTGGACCGTCCATGAACTGGTGGCTGACGGTTGCTACCACCGATCAAGGATGTCGACAGGCATGCGGTGGTACGCGAGCAGGTGAGACCTCTGAAGACGGCGGCGTAAAGAGCAGCAGTTACGGGCTGCGCTCTCACTCGACCGTCACGCTCTTCGCCAGATTGCGAGGCTTGTCCACGTCCGTCCCCCTGGCGCACGCTGTGTGATAGGCGAGCAGCTGCAGCGGAATGACATGCAGCAGGGGGGACAGCGCGCCGTAGTGCTCCGGCATACGGATGACATGCACACCAGGCTCGCTTTCGATGCGGGTGTCGTTGTCGGCGAACACGAACAGCTCGCCGCCGCGTGCGCGTACCTCCTGCATGTTGCTCTTCAGCTTTTCCAGCAGCTGATCGTTGGGAGCCACCGTGACCACCGGCATGGCTGCCGTCACGAGTGCGAGGGGCCCGTGCTTGAGCTCGCCGGCAGGGTAGGCCTCGGCGTGGATATAGCTGATTTCCTTGAGCTTCAATGCGCCTTCGAGGGCGATCGGGTAGTGCAGCCCGCGACCGAGGAAGAGCGCGTTCTCCTTGCGCGCGAACTCCTCGCTCCAGGCGATGATCTGCGGCTCCAGCGCCAGCACCGCCTGCACCGCCACCGGCAGGTGGCGTAGCGCCTTGAGGTGGCGAGCCTCCTGTTCTTCACTGAGATGGCCGCGCACCTGAGCTAGTGCCATGGTCAGCAGGAAGAGGCCCACGAGCTGCGTGGTGAATGCCTTGGTGGAGGCGACGCCGATTTCGGCGCCGGCGCGCGTGATGCAGGCGTAGCGGCACTCGCGCACCATCGCGCTGGTGGCGACATTGCAGATGGTCAGTGTGTGCAGCATGCCCAGGGAGCGGGCATGCTTGAGCGCAGCCAGCGTGTCGGCCGTTTCGCCGCTCTGGCTGATGGTGACAACCAGCGTGCGCGGATCGGGCACGCTGTCGCGGTAGCGGTACTCGCTGGCGATTTCCACGCTGGTGGGGATCTTCGCGATGCTTTCAAGCCAGTACTTCGCGGTCGAGCCGCTGTAGTAGCTGGTGCCGCATGCGAGGATGAGCACGGAGTCCACTTCCTTGAACACGCGGAAGGCGCCGTCGCCGAACAGCTCGGGCGAGACGCCGTTCACGGCGTCCAGCGTGTCGGCGATCGCCTTGGGCTGCTCGAAGATCTCCTTTTGCATGTAGTGCCGGTAGGGGCCCAGCTCGGCGGCACCGGAATGAGCGTGCACCGTGCGCACCTCGCGTTCGACGCTGACATAGCGGCCCTCGGGTGTGCGCTTCGTGGCCCAGGCCTTGCCGAGCTGCAGATCGACCACGTCGCCTTCCTCAAGGTAGACGATCTGGTCGGTTACACCGGCCAGCGCCATGGCGTCGGAGGCCAGGAAATGGTCGCCGGCGCGTTCGCCGGTGCCGACGCCCAGCACCAGCGGCGAGCCCTCGCGCGCGCCAATCACGCGATGCGGCTCGTCGCGGCAGAACACGGCGATGGCATAGGCACCGCGCAGGCGCAAAGTGGCGCGCTGCACCGCGTCGAGCAGGTCGCCGTCGTAGAGGTGGTCGACCAAGTGAGCGATGACCTCGGTGTCGGTCTGGCTGTCGAAGGTGTATCCACGCGACTTGAGTTCGGCGCGCAGCTCGTCGTGGTTCTCGATGATGCCGTTGTGAACCAGCGCGATGCGGCCGGCGTCCACCTGGCGAGCGTTGGGCCCGTGCGAGAAGTGCGGGTGAGCGTTGTGCATGGCTGGTGCCCCGTGGGTGGCCCAGCGGGTGTGGGCGATGCCCGTGCCGCCCTGCACATGGTCAGCGCTGACGCCGGCTTCCAGCTCGGCGACGCGTGCCGTGCTGCGGGCTCGACGCAGTGCGCCATCCTGGTGGACGGCCACGCCGCAGGAGTCGTAGCCGCGGTACTCCAGCCGCTTGAGGCCTTCAATGAGGACGGGGACGATGTTGCGCGCGCTGACTGCGCCGACGATGCCGCACATGATGTTCGCCTTCCTGGGTGAAAGTGGTGGGATCGTAGGCAGCTTGGCGTGAAATAAACGCGCAAAAACGAAGCATGGCCGGCGAAAAATGTCGTCTCATACCGACATTGCAATTTTTGACCATGGATGGCTGACAAGTGGCGGATCTCCATGCCCCCGTCTCGCTCGATGCAACCGATCTGCGCATCCTCGATCTGCTTCAGCAAGACGCTTCGCTTTCCAACCAGGATTTGGCGGCGGCGGCGCACACGTCTGCTGCCACCTGCTTGCGGCGAGTCAAGCGCCTGGTGGAGTCGGGTGTCATCGAGCGCCGGGTTGCCATCCTCTCGCCGCAGCGACTGGGTGAGGGGTTGACCGCCATCGCGGAGGTCACGCTGGACCAGCAAGGGGCCGAGCATCTGGCTGCCTTCGAGCGCCGGGCGGTGGCCGATGGCGCGGTACAGCAATGCCATCGCGTGACACCCGGCCCGGATTTCGTGCTCGTGCTGCAAGTGGCCGACATGGCGGCCTGGAATGCGCTGGTTGAGCGGCTGTTCACGCAGGACGCGAACGTGCGCAACGTGAAGAGCTACTTCAGCGTGCGCCGCGCCAAGTTCGACACCCGGGTACCGCTGCCCGCGCCGCGGTAAATGGCGCACTCTTTCAGCGGGCCGATGGTCCGCCAGCGCCGCGCGTGTCAATGAGCCGGCACATGCCCGCGTGTCCTGCGACAGCGTGACGCCGGTCGCAGTAGGCGCCCGGATCGGGGACGGCTTCGCAAGTCGAGACGCGGCCCTCGCTGAGCTGATGGTTGCGCTGGGCGTCGGCGTGTAGCGCGGCTGCCGCCTGCAGCTTCTTCTCGTCGGTGCGCAGGGTGGACCAGGCGGCGTATGAGGCCGGACCGCCGCACGGCTTGTGGCCGACGCCGATGGTGCGGCATTGGGCGTCGGCGTCGCAGGCGGCGTCGCCGATCAGGGCCGCGATGTCGCCTTGGGGTGCCGGATGGGCCGTGTTGCTGCATGCCGCGGCGAGCAGGACGAGCAGCAGCGCGAGACGGCGCAAAGCGCAGGTGCAGGGATGTGCGGATGGGTTCATGCACGCATCCTGGCCCGAGGGGCGCCGCCTGGCAAGCCGAGCGTCGAGGGCATTCAGCGCTTGAGGATCAGCAGGCCCTTCAGGTACTCGCCTTCGGGAAAGGTGACGGTCATCGGGTGGTCCGGCGCGGCGCCCACGCGGGCGTAGATCAGGCCGTCGGCCCCCGCGTCCAGACCGGCCCCGGCAACGATCTTGTGGAAGAGCTCGGCGCCCACGCCGCCGGAGCACGAGAACGTGAACAGCGCGCCGCCCGGCTCCAGCAGCTTGAAGGCAAGCCGGTTGATGTCCTTGTAGGCTCGCGCGGCGCGCTCGGCATGCGAAGCGGTGGGCGCGAACTTGGGCGGGTCCAGCACGATGGCGTCGAAGGTGCGGCCCTGCTTGAGCAACTCGCGCAGCGTGTGGTTCACGTCGGCGTCCAGTGCCTCGTGGCGCGCGGCGTCGTAGCCGTTGAGTGTGACGTGCGCCTGAGCGCGTGCCAGGGCAGGGGCGGAAGAGTCGACGCTCGTTACATGCGCCGCGCCCCCCGCCAGCGCGGCTACGCTGAAGCCGCCCGTGTAGCAATAGCAGTTGAGCACGCGCTGCACGCGGAGGTGGCGCACGGTGTCCGCGAAGAGCTTGCGGTTGTCGCGCTGGTCCAGATAGAAGCCGGTCTTGTGTCCCTCGGCCACGTCGAGCGTGAGCGACCAGTCGTGCTCCCGGATGGTGAGTTCGGTGGGGCCGTCGCCGCGCAGCCATCCGGTAGCGCTGGGCAGGCCTTCCAGGCCGCGCACACCGGAGTCGCTGCGCTCATAGAGGCGCGACAGACCGCTGGCTTCGAGCAGCAGGTCGGCGAGGGTCGACTTCCAGCGGTCGGTGCCCGCGGAGAGGAACTGTGCCGAGAGCGTATCGGCGTAGCGATCGACGATCAGTCCCGGCAGGCCGTCCGCCTCGCCGTGGATGAGTCGCTGGCCGTCACTGGCGATGGGCAGCCGGCGGCGAATTGCCAGCGCGGCTTCTATGCGGCGGCGGAAGAAGTCGGCGTCGATGCGCTCGGCCTCGTCGAAGCTCCAGGCGCGCAGGCGGATCATGGAGCTGGGGCTGTACGCCGCCCAGGCCAGGAAGCGGCCGTCGTGCGCTTCCACGCGGACCGTCTCGCCGCTGTCGGCCTTGCCGCGCGCAATGCTGCCCTCGAACACCCAGGGGTGACGCCTGATCAGCGAGCGCTCCTTGCCCTCGCGTAGCTTGATCACTTTCATGGGGCGTGATTGTCGGTGCAGCACCGCCCGGCCCGGGGTCCTAGGCGCCGCGCTTCTTCGCCCGGGGGTGGGTCGCGTCGTACACGCTGGACAGGTGCCCGAAGTCGAGCTTCGTGTAGATCTGCGTGGTGCCGATGCTCGCATGGCCGAGCAGCTCCTGGACGGCACGCAGGTCGCCACTCGACTGCAGCAGGTGCGAGGCAAACGAGTGCCTCAGCATGTGGGGATGCACGTGCGTGGGCAGCCCGGCCACCAGCGCGCGGCGCTTGAGCCGCGAGCGCACCTGGCTGTCGGTGAGGCGCGTGCCGCGCTGGCTGACGAAGAGCGCCGGCTCGCCGGGCGTGGCGAGGGCCGCTCGGTGGACGAGCCACGCCTGCAGCGCCTGCAGGGCGGGCTGTCCCATGGGGACGCTGCGCCGCTTGCTGCCCTTGCCCAGGACATGGGCGGTGGCATCGGCCGCGTCCAACCAACCCGCGGCCTGCGTGCCGGGATGCACGTCCAGCCCCACGAGTTCGCCCACGCGCAGTCCGCATCCATACAGCAGCTCCACCATGCAGCGGTCGCGGGCCGCGAGCGCGGCGGAAGTGGCGTCGTCTGCCGGCGCGTCGGCGAGCGCCACGGCATGGTCCACCGACAGGGCCTTGGGCAGTGGCCGGGGCGTCTTGGGGGCGCGCACGCCCTCCACCGGGTTGGCGGCAATGCGGCCTTCACGGCCCAGCCAGCGATACAGGCCCCGCCAGGCGGACAGCACCCGCGCGATGCTGCGCGGCGCAAGCCCCTGCGCATGCAACTGCCCGGCCCAGCGGCGCACGTGGTGCGGCTGAACGCACAGCAGATCCACCTTGGCTGCCGAGGCATGGCTCTGCAGTCGATCGCAGGCCTCGCGATAGAGGACCAGCGTGCGTGCCGCCAAGCGCCGCTCGGTCTGCAGATGCAGGAGATACCGCTCCACATCCCCATGGGGTGGCGGCTTGCCCGGAACAGGCACCGCGGATGCGCGCGACGCCTTCATGGGGCGCGCCGGCCTTGGATCACGCGGCCGGCGACAGCAGTCGCGACAGGCCGGCGCTGGCGATCTCGCCGATGCGCGAGAGGAACTCGGTGCCCATGTCCGCGCTGTAGCGGGTGGGGTCGGGGGAGCCAAGCACGAGCATGCCGAACGCCTGGATCGAGCTGCCGAGGCGCAGCGGGATCAGCGCCACTGACATGACCGTCTGCGGCTCTTCCAGCCACTGCGCCGCCTCGAAGTTGGCGTTGACACCGCAATACGGCGCGCCCAGGCTGGATGCGAAGCTCTTCACGTCGTCGCTCACGGCCTGCGCGAAGCCGAGCCCGGCGAACGCGGAGGCGGCGTCCCACACGCGGATGCCGGCCTGCGGAATCATGAACTGCTGCATCGCCTGTTGCACCACGACGCCCGGCAGATCGGCGGCATTGCCGGTGAGCATGACGGCGCGGGTGAAGCGGTGCAGTCGGTCCGCGATGGCGACGTTCTCCTGGCCGTGGCGGATCATCTCCATGATCTTGTGCTCCAGCCCCTTGATCTTGTCGCGCAGCATTTCCATCTGGCGCTCCTGCAGCGACACGGCGCGCTGGCCATGGGGGCTGGTGAGCTGGATGCTGCCGAGCAGTTCGGCATGGCGCTCGAAGAAGCTCGGCGTGTTGGCCAGGTAGTTGGCGATGTCGTGCTCCGTGATGCCTTGGATGCCCATAGCGGTGCTCACAGTTCGATTTCTCCTTCAAAGACGGTTTGCGCCGGGCCGGTCATGAAGACGTGGCTGGCATCGCTGGCCCATTCGATGGTGAGCCGGCCGCCGCGCGTGTCGACGTCGACCCGGCGGTCGAGCAGGCCCAGGCGGATGCCGGCGACCACGGCGGCGCAGGCGCCCGTGCCGCAGGCCAGCGTTTCGCCCGCTCCGCGCTCGTGCACCCGCAGGCGGATATGGTTGCGCGCCACCACCTGCATGAAGCCCGCGTTCACGCGCCGCGGGAAACGGGCATGGCCTTCGATGGACGGCCCCTGCAGGGCCACGGGCGCATGGTCCACGTCGGCCACGACCTGCACGGCGTGCGGGTTGCCCATCGACAGCACGGCCACCGACACCGCGTAGTCGCCGAGGTCGAGCGGCCACAGCGCGAAATCGCCCCTGGGTTGCGGCGCGAGGCGGTCCGCATCGAACGGGACGCGCGCCAGGTCGAACACCGGTGCGTTCATGTCCACGCGCACGCGGCCGTCGGGCTGCAGGCGCAGCTCCAGCAGGGTGTTCATGGTCTCGACGCGGATCGTGTCCTTGTCGGTGAGGCCCTTGTCGCGCACGTAGCGTACGAAGCAGCGTGCGCCGTTGCCGCACTGCTCGACCTCGTCGCCGCTGTTGTTGAAGATGCGGTAGCGGAAGTCCACGCCCGGCGTGGAGCTGCGCTCCACGATGAGGATCTGGTCTGCGCCCACGCCGAAGCGCCGGTCGCCCAGGCGCCGGTACTGCTCGGCGGTGAGGTTCAGCGGGGAGCGCGTGGCATCGAGCACAACGAAATCGTTGCCCGCGCCTTGCATCTTGGTGAAGGGCAGTCGCATCGGTGGATTATCGGCGGCGTCACCGGAGAGGGCACGGTGCGCGCAGAAGAGCGAGCGAGGTTTTCAGCGCGGTCGCCGCTCGCTGCGCATTTCCTTCCAGCGGTCCTTCCACTGCATCCAGCTATAGGTGGCCTGCGCGGCGGCCAGCCCGGCGGGTCGGAAGGTCGGTACGAGGCCGTAGCGCTCGAAAGCTTCCGGCACCGGCTCGCCATGGGCGATGGCCGCGGCGAGCACTTCTCCGGCGGCCGTGGTGGGCGCCACGCCGTGACCGCCGAAGGCCAGCCCGTACCAGAGCGCGCCGTGCCGGCCATGGGCCAGGCGACCGATCTGAGGCATCTTGTGGCGTGCGTAGCTCATCATGCCGCCCCAGGCGTAATCGATGCGCGCTTCGCGCAACTCGGGGAACACTCGCACCATGTCCTCCTTGAGGAAGCGCGCGATGTCCTCGGCGCTGCGGTCGCGGACCGAGATGCGCCCGCCCCACAGCAGCCGCGTGTCGTTCAGGCGCCGGTAGTAGTCGAACGCGAAGCGGGTGTCGTAGATCGCGGCGCGCGAGGGGATGAGCTGCTCGAGCGTGGCGCCCAGCGGCTGCGTCACCACCACGTAGGTGGCGATCGGCAGGATGGCCCGCTCCAGCGCGGGCACCAGCCCCGCAAGGTACCCACCTCCCGCGATGACGACGTGGCGTGCGCGCACGCTGCCGCGGGGCGTGGAGACCTCGCTGCCGTCGCCTCGCGGAGCGATGCCGGTCACCGGCGATTCCTCGAAGATGCGGCCGCCGCCGGCCTCGATGGCCGCTGCTTCGCCGAGCGCGTACTTCAGCGGATGGAAGTGGAAGGCGTCGGGCTCCAGCAGGCCCGCTGTGTATCGGCCGGAGCGCACCCACCGAGAGAGTTCGTCGCGCGGGATGTAGCGCCAGTGAACGTCGAAATGCTCGGCCATCAACCGCTGCTGTTCGAGCAGCAGTTCGTCATCGTCGAACCAGTTGGCCAGGAGTGCGCCGCCTTCGACCGCCTCGCATTCGATGCGGTGATGCCGGAGGCGCTTTCGGATGAGGTTCACCGCGCGGTGCGTGAGCACATAGGCGGCCTTGGCGCGCTCGGGCCCAAGATGCGCGAGCAGGTCGGCGCAGTCCAGGCTGTAGCCCCCGAAGACGAAGCCGCCATTGCGACCCGAAGCACCGAAGCCGACGTGCTGGGCATCGAGCACGACGACATCGTGCAAGCCGCGCTCGATCAGCCCCATGGCCGTGGCCAGGCCGGCGAAGCCCGCGCCGATGATGCACACCTTGGCCTCGATCGATCGATCCAGCGAGGAGCGCGTGGGGCGCTTCCCCAGGCTCGCGGCGTAGTAGTTGCCGAACCGCGGTGTCGCCTTCGCCGGGTCAATCTTCTCCGTAGTCATGGTCCGGGTGGTTCATCGTGCCCAGCTTCCAGTAGCCGCGGCCGACGACATGCGACCTGGGCAAGCCGAGTTCGTCAATCAGCAGTTGGCGGATGCGCCGCATGGCACCCGCTTCGCAGGCGACGTACACCCGGGTGCCGGCAGGCGGCGGCGCCGTGGCGCGCAGAGCGGCCTCCAGCGCCGTGCCTGCGAGCCGAGGATCGCGGCCGCGCGGCAGCCATCGCACCTGCATGGGCACCGCGGTCGAGAGGCTGCGCTCCTCGTCTGCGCCGGTGACTTCGGCGAACACCTCGGCCGCGCTGTGTGTTGGCAGTGCGAGCAGGATTGTTTCGATGGCGGGCACGGCGGTGTCGTCGCCGATCAGCCAGTGCAGGGTGGCGGCGGCGTCGGGCGGGTAGCCCGGCCCCGGGCCCATCATGTAAACCACCTGCCCTGGCTGGGCCTGCCGCGCCCAGGCCGAGGCCGGTCCTTCGCCATGCAACACGAAATCGACGTCCAGTTCGAGCGTCAAGGGGTCGTGGCGGCGTGGCGTATAGGTCCGCATGGAGGCCGGCTTGGGGCCATCGGGCGCGGGCGCGATCGCTTCTGCCTGTCCGGGCTCCGGGAAGACGAGCTTGATGTAGCCGGCGGGTGCCGGTGGCCCGAAGCCCGCCAGGTCGGGGCCGTGAAAAGTGATGCGGCGCATCCCCGGACTCAAGGCCTGCACATGCGTCACGGCAATGCGGCGCGGTGTGGGACGGCGCTTCGGACTAGCGGTGAGAGTGGCGGCGTCGGTCATGGACGGGCGGTGGAATTGGGGCCAGCCTCATTCTGAGGTGCGGTGCCGCACCGTCCGGGGCATGTCCCGCACGCCATCAGGCCAATCAGGGGCGGCTGTCGAAGGACACCGAGCCGAAGCCCGCGTCGATCCGTGCCCGCACTTCACCGCGCTTCAACCCATCCACCGCTGTGAGGCCCATTCGACCACCGCCTCCAGCGGCAGCCCGGCGGCATGCTGCTGGCGTAGCGAACGTGCATCGTTGCCCGAAAAAAGGCTTTCGCGCAGGAGGTTGTTCCCGTCCAGTGCCCGCAGGTCGAGTGCATGTTCGTCGATGCGGGACAGCGTGCGCAGGATGTCGTCGCGCAGCTTGTGACGCTGCTTGGTCTTGGGGTCGACGATCTCGCCGTCCAGCCCGAAGCGGCAGGCCTGGAAGCGGTTGAACGTGTAGACGAGGTAGTCGTCCTCGGCGGGCTGGAAGGGCTGCTCCTCGCGCAGATAGCGGCACAGGCATTGCAGGTAGCAGGCCAGCGCGGCCGCCTTGTCCACAGTCAGCGGCGTGTCGCATACGCGCAGCTCGATGGTGCCGAACTCGGGCTTGGGCCGGATGTCCCAGTAGAAGTCCTTCATCGACTGCACGACGCCGGTGCTCGTCATCT